>CAZSRJ010000026.1:0-8807 GCA_964609235.1 uncultured Rhodoluna sp. | reverse complement strand
CGTCCTAGGCCACTAAACGATGGGGCCTACAAAGTCGATACTTCATAGCACCAAGAGCCAAGATTACCCGTCATAGAGCCGAAACCGCAACCCGAGACGATTCGCAGATTTCACTCAGGCATGAATTGTCGTCTAGAGCCTAAATTTGAAACATGACCACACGGATTTCGCGCGCGCTTTTTGCGTTTCTCGCAATTCTTGGGCTAGTCACATCTATTTCTCTGGCCCAGGTGGCGCAGGCCGTACCTTCTTATCCGACAGCTGCCGAGGTTGCTGCGGCAAAGAAGAAGGTGTCAACCAAAAAAGCCATGATCAAGCGCATCGAGGCCATCATCGCCGACCTTGAGACAAAGGCAGATGCCGCCGAGCGAACCGCACAGATTAAGGGTGAGGCATACAGCATCGCAAAAGATGCCTTCGACCAAAAAGCCGCGCAGGTAGCAACTCTGCAATCGCAGGCAGACGCCGCAGAGGCGCAAGCGAATCAAGCCATGCAGCAGCTTGGTCAGATCGCCGGGCAGATGTATCGCAGCGGAACCGCTGGCACATCTTTGAATTTGTTTTTGAACTCGAGCGAGGCAAGCGACTTGCTCTATCAACTCGGTGCGCAAGACAAAATCGCACAGAGCAGCAACACCATTTATCTGCGCTCGATTCAAAAGCAAAAGTATGCTCAGTCACTCGCAAATGAATTGAGTGCGGCGAAGATCGAACTCGAAGCCAGAAAGCAAGTTGCTGAGACTGCATTTGAAAGTGCACAGACTGCAGCCAACACCGCGCAGGCTTTGGTAAACGAAAATGTGTCGCTAAACAGAACTTTCTACGCGCAACTTGCATCGCTGCAAAACACATCTGCCGAACTTGAGCGGCAACGCGCAGAAGGTCTCGCAGCTGAGCGCAGACAGGCTGCTGGCCGAGCCAAGATGGATGCTCCCGAGCTTTACACGGTTGGCGAGCCGAATGCTGCGAAAGTAAACGTTGCACTCGACTTCATGCGTGCGCAGCTTGGCGAAAAATATGTGCTCGGTGGAATCGGCCCGAATGTTTGGGATTGCTCAGGTTTGATGAAGGCCGGCTACGCTGCCGCCGGAATTTACATCGGCACGCACTCGGCAACCAACCAGTTCAGAACCATGGCACAGCAGCGCAAGCTGGTTCCGCTAAATCAAATGCAGGTTGGTGACTTGCTCTGGTATTCAGAAGAGTCGGCTTTCGATGGCGATAAGTATCACGTGGTCATCTACATTGGTGGCGGGCTAATGCTAGAAGCGCCAAACCCGGCCAGAACCGTGCGAATTGTGCCGATTCGCTGGGGTGAAATGTTTCCTTACGCTGGCCGGCCAACCGCTCAATAAGAGCCTTTGGCTGCTTTGCGGCCCTAGTTTCTTGACTTGAACATGCTGCGGGCGATCTTCACCAGCAACTGACGCGGAACCAAACGACCGCTTGTGGCAAGCACAAAGTTGGCTGCACCCGAGATAACGCTCGGCGGCGGAGTTGGCTTGTCGAGGGCATTCATCGCAACCGTGATCACTTGCTCAACAGTCATCAGTTTGCCGAGTCCATCCGGCGATTTTCCGTTGCTGGCAACTTCGAAGAATTCGGTTTTGGTTCCGCCAGGTGACAGCGCGATTGCGGTGACCTTGGTGCCGATTAGTTCACCCCAGAGCGCTTCTGTGAACGAGAGAACGAACGCCTTGGTTGCCGCATAGACGGCCATGTATGGAACCGACTGGTAAGCGGCTGTGCTTGCAACGTTGAGAATCACACCTTCATTGCGTTTGATCATCGAAGGCAACGCCAACTTGGTTAGTTCAACCAGCGCAAGCACATTCACCTGAATCTGCTCGCTGATTTTGGTGGCGTCTGCGTTTTTGAATTCACCGAAAGTTCCGAAGCCCGCGTTGTTAACCAAAACGTCGACAGAAAGTTTTTTGCGGGCGAGAGTTTTGAAAAGTTTCTCGGCAGCGCCGACTTCTGCAAGGTCTGCAACGATTACGGTTACTTCAACCTTGTGCATCAGCTTGACCGCATCGGCAACCGTCTGAAGGCGATCTTTGCGACGGGCAACCAAAATTAGATTCGCGCCACGGCCTGCAAGTTGATTTGCAAATTCGACACCGAGGCCAGCGCTGGCACCAGTGATGAGCGCGGTTTTGCCGCGATAGTCGCGCGCCATTAGTGCTTGTAGCGTTCGAGGGCTTCGGCGATTAGCTTCTCGGCAACATCCTTGCCCTGCCACTCGCCAACCTTGACCCACTTGCCTGGCTCAAGATCTTTGTAGTGAGAGAAGAAGTGCAGCAACTCGTTCTTGGTTTGCTCTGGCACGTCGTTGATGTCTTGGATGTGTGCCCAGCGCGGGTCTTTGTCTGGAACGCAAATGACCTTCTCGTCGATGCCACCGTCGTCTTCCATTGGCAGCACGCCAACCGGGCGAACCGAAACGACAACGCCGGGGTAGACGGGGAACTCGAGAAGAACCAGAGCGTCTAGCGGGTCGCCATCGCCACCGAGGGTGTTGTCGAAGTAGCCGTAGTCAACCGGGTAAACAAAAGGGGTGAAGAGCACGCGGTCTAGGTGAACGCGACCGGTCTCGTGATCGACCTCATACTTGTTGCGGCTTCCGCGCGGAATCTCGATGACGGCTTCGTATGGCATGTTGCTCCTCAATAGGCTTATGGCAACAACTTTACCGAAACCGCACACCCAGATAGGTCGTCATGCCGCAGCGCCCAAGATTGACCCCGGCGATTGCCGATGTTCGTCGTGCTGTGCGCGAATCATGGATGCGTAACGGCGTGGTTTCAGGTGATCGAGTTCTGGTGGCTTGCTCGGGCGGAGCCGATTCACTCGCGCTCGCGGCGGCTGCGATCTTCGAGGGCGCTCGAGCCGGCATTTGGGTTGGTGCCGTGATCGTTGAACACGGATTGCAACCCGAAACCAAAGCGGTAGCTGAAGCAACCGCCAAAACACTTACAGAGCTCGGGGCGTCACCTGTCGAAGTGCGCGCCGTAAAGGTGTCTGTCGCCAAAAGTGCCGGTGGACCAGAAGCCGCGGCACGCGCTGCGCGGTATGCGGCGATTGATGCTTTTGCCGATGAAGTCGACTCAAAGTTCGTGATGCTCGCGCACACCCTTAACGATCAGGCAGAAACGGTTCTGCTCGGCCTCGCGCGCGGTTCGGGCAATCGCTCGCTAAACGCAATGGCCGAAGTAAACGGTCGTTACCTTCGGCCGCTGCTGGGCATCGAACGTGCTACAACGGTTGCCTTTTGCGAAGACAGCGGGCTAAGCGCATGGCAAGACCCGCAGAACAGCGATGGCAAGTTTGCGAGAGTGCGTGCGCGCCACAACGTTCTGCCGGTGCTAGAAGCCGAACTCGGCCCCGGCATCGCTCAAGCGCTGGCTCGAACAGCCGAGCAACTGCGTGAAGACGAAGTGGTTCTCTCGCAACTAGCCCAAGACTTCTTTAATGAGTTCGTTTCGCTCAAGGCCACATCAATCGAAATTGCCCTGCGCGAGTTTGAAACCGCACCGCTCGCAATTCGCCACCGGGTGGTTGCAATCGCGCTCGCGGTTTTGCAGGCACCCGAGTTTGCGCGAGTACACATCCGTGCAATTGATGCGCTGGTCGACGACTGGCACGGGCAGAAACCGCTAACGCTGCCAGGGGTTAGAGTAGAACGCACAGCAAGACACATAGTTTTGAAAACAGCTAAGACACTCAAACCAGGAGCCTGCTAAGTGGATCTCGACAAAGTCGCAAACGACATTACAAAAGTTCTAGTTACCCCAGAGCAGATTCGCGATAAGACAGCCGAACTGGCTGCCGAGCTAGACAAGCACTATGCCGGCAAAGACCTGCTTTTGGTTGGCGTGCTCAAGGGTGCGGTTATGTTTATGGCCGACATCTCGCGAGCAATGCAGATGAGCGTGCAGATGGACTGGATGGCGGTCTCGTCATATGGCCACGGAACGCAGTCATCGGGCGTCGTGCGAATTCTCAAAGATCTCGACGCCGACGTTCTGGGCCGCCACGTTCTGATTGTCGAAGACATAATCGACTCGGGTCTCACGTTGAGCTGGCTCGTTGCCAACCTCAAGGCGCGCGGTGCGGCGTCTGTCGAGATTGTGGCCCTGTTGCGCAAGCCAGAGGCGGCAAAGGTTCACGTAGATGTGGCCTGGGTCGGCTTTGAGATTCCAAACGAGTTCGTGGTTGGCTACGGCCTCGACTACGCCGAGAACTACCGCACCCTGCCCGGTGTCGCGATTCTCGACCCGAAGATCTACACCCACTAAGCGCCGCCGCGCTCGCGGCTAACGCATTAGTGCGCCCTAACGCCTACGGCGAACAACTTTGGCGCTGGTCGTATGCCACAGGTAGATTTATGCGGTGAATATCAAAAAGTTTCTGAGTGGCCCATTTATCTGGATTATTGCCGCGGTTGTCGTTCTAATCATCGGCTCGTCAATGGTGAGCGGTTCAAGCGTTAAGCAGGTCGACACAAGTGTTGGCATGGCTCTAATCAAAGATGGCAAAGCCGTCAGCGTCAAGATTCTCGAAGCAGATCAGCGCGTAGATATCACACTCGCCGAAGAAGACGCCAAGCTCGGCAAGCAGGTTCAGTTTTTCTATGTCAGTGCCCGCGGTGAAGAAGTTGTAAAGCTCGTCAACTCGGCCAACCTGGGCAAGGGTTTCAACGATGAAGCACCAAACACTCCATGGTTTATTGCACTGCTTGGCAGCCTCTTGCCATTCATCATCATCGGTTTGATTTTCTGGTTCATTCTCTCTAGTGCTGCTGGTGGCGGCGGTGGTCGAGGTGTAATGCAGTTCGGCAAGTCGCGCGCCAAATTGGTGAGCAAAGAGAATTCAACCGTCACCTTTGCCGACGTAGCCGGTGTCGATGAGGCAATGGAAGAACTACAAGAAATAAAAGAGTTCTTGAAAGAACCACAAAAGTTTCAGGCGGTTGGCGCAAAGATTCCTCGCGGCGTTTTGCTATACGGTCCTCCCGGAACCGGAAAGACCTTGGTCGCCAAGGCCGTTGCTGGTGAAGCTGGTGTTCCGTTCTTCTCTATTTCGGGTTCTGACTTCGTAGAGATGTTTGTGGGTGTTGGTGCTTCGCGTGTGCGCGACTTGTTCGAACAGGCCAAGCAGTCTGCTCCGGCAATTATCTTTGTTGACGAAATTGATGCCGTGGGTCGCCAGCGCGGTGCCGGCATCGGCGGAGGCAATGACGAACGCGAGCAAACACTCAACCAGTTGCTCGTTGAAATGGATGGCTTCGATTCGAAGACCAACGTGATTCTGATCGCTGCAACCAACCGCCCTGACGTTCTAGACCCTGCGCTGTTGCGCCCTGGTCGATTCGATCGCCAGATTGGCGTTACCGCACCAGACCTGTCTGGCCGCGAGAAGGTCTTGGCAGTTCACGCGAAGGGCAAGCCGCTTGCCGAAGATGTCGATTTGGCTCTGATTGCTCGCCGCACCCCTGGATTCTCTGGCGCCGACCTTGCCAACGTTTTGAACGAGGCAGCGCTTTTGACCGCTCGCCAGAACGAAAAGAAGATCACCGCGACAACCATTGATGAGGCTATCGACCGCGTAATTGGCGGGCCACAGAAGAAGTCGCGCCTGATGCAAGACCGCGAGCGTCTCAACACGGCCTACCACGAGGCCGGGCACGCACTTGTTGCCGCTGCGATGAACGACAGCGATCCGGTTACCAAGGTGACCATTTTGCCGCGCGGTCGCGCGCTCGGTTACACCATGGTTCTTCCGCTCGAAGACCGCTACTCGGTTTCTCGCAATCAGCTGCTCGACCAAATTGCCTATGCAATGGGTGGCCGCGTTGCCGAAGAAATTGTCTTTCATGATCCAACCACCGGCGCATCGAACGACTTTGAGAAGGCAACTTCAATCGCTCGCCAGATGGTTACCCAGTATGGTTTCAGCAACGCAATTGGCGCAGTGAGCTACGGCAACGGCGGCGAAGTTTTCATCGGCCGCGACATGGCGCAGGCTCGCGACTACAGTGAGGCAACAGCTCAGGCAATCGACGCAGAAGTGCGCGCGATTGTTGAAGCTGCGCACAATGATGCTTACAAAGCACTAACGCTGAACCGCAAAGTTCTTGACGCGCTGGCTAAAGAATTGATGGAGCGCGAAACTCTTAACCAAGATGAAATAGCGGTTCTCTTCAAGAACGTGAAGAAGATTCCGAAGCGCAAGATTTGGCTTTCGAGCAAGACCCGTCCGGCGTCAAAGCAGGGCCCGATTGCGATTCCGTCCAAGGGCTCAACCGCGGCTAAGCAGACTGCCGCAAAGAAAGCTGCCGCTGCCGAAAAAGCTGCGAAGCCTGCAACAAAGCGCGCAACTAGAACTCGCACTGCGGCAAAGAAGAAGTAGTCGATGGTAGATCAGCATCGCATCGAAGCGGCTGTTGTCGAATTGCTTTTGGCAATCGGCGAAGATCCGCGGCGAAGCGATTTGCTGGCCACACCAAAGAAGGTTGCAGAAGCCTATGCAATTTTCTTTAACGGCATCGGCGTTGAACCCACAGAAGCGCTTGGCGACACCATCGCAGCAGATCACAACGAAGTTGTAATTCTCAAAGACATCGAATTTGTCTCTATGTGCGAGCACCACCTGCTGCCCTTCACGGGTGTTGCCCACATCGCCTACCTGCCAGCGGGGCGCGTGGTTGGGCTGGGCCGTCTGCCAAAAGTGGTTGAAATTCTGGCCTCCAGGCCACAACTGCAAGAGAATCTAACCGCCCAGATTGCCGACGCCATCGAGGCAGGCACCGGCTCTCGCGGAGTTGTTGTGGTTGTTGAAGCCAGACACCACTGTGTTGTTTCGCGCGGTGCCCGCCAGCCAGAGGCCAACACGATAACCATGGCCGCCAGGGGCGAGTATGCCGAACCGGTTGCTCGCGCTGAAGTCATGGCGTTGATTTCGAAATAGCCATGGCATTCAATCGACCGCTGGTGATGGGTGTGCTGAATGCCACTCCAGATTCGTTTAGCGACGGCGGATTGTATTCGGCAGAAGACGACGCACTTAATCACGCGCGACTGCTAATTGCTGCCGGTTCCAACATCATCGATGTTGGCGGCGAATCAACTCGACCGGGTGCCGAGCGAATTGCAATCGAAGAAGAACAGCGTCGAGTCATTTCACTAATCAAGAGAATTGCGACCGAACCTTCGTTTGTTGCAAGTGGCGCAAGAATCAGCATCGACACAATGAACTCGCAAACAGCCAGAGCTGCAATCGAAGCCGGCGCAAAAATCATCAACGATGTGTCGGGTGGCTTAGCAGACCCCGAGATGTTTTCGGTTGCCGCCGAGACTTCTGCAATTCTTGTAATTTCGCATTGGCGCGGTTTTAGCGATCGCATGGATTCGCTAAATGAATATCAAGATGTCGCGCGCGATGTCGCGCAGGAACTCTCAGTTCAGGTTGAAGCCGCAATCGCAGCGGGAGTAAAACGCGAAAACATCGTTATTGATCCGGGTCTCGGTTTCGCAAAAGATATGCAGCAAAACTGGAAGTTGGTTGCTCGTCTAGACGAGCTCGAAAAACTGCGTCTGCCAATTTTGGTTGGTGCATCACGCAAGAGATTCATTGCCGGAATGCTCGAACCCGATGAAGCTGGTGAAGTGAGCAACTCTCGACGCGACTTGGCCACTGCCGTTTTAACCGCTCTACTGCTGCAGCGCAAACTCTGGGGCATCCGTGTTCACAACGTGCTGGCAACGACAGACGCCATCGACGTTGTCGAGGCCCTCAGAAATGCGGAAACCCAGTAAATAGGGCAGAGTTAATGCATGCAGCATTCACCGCTCAAAATCAGCATCAAAGGCCTTCGGGTATTCGCCCACCACGGCGTTTTTGAGTTTGAGCGCGCCAACGGCCAAGACTTCTTTATAGACGCGACCGTTTGGATTGACGGCAAGGCGGCGGCCGCAAACGATGACCTAGCCAAGACCGTCAACTACGGCGAATTAGCCAATGCCCTGGTGGCCAACGCCAAGGCTAACCCTGTCGACCTGCTCGAGACCCTGGCAACCAGGCTGCTCGAACTGGTCATGAGCTTTGGTGGGGGCAGTGAGACTGGCATCGTGAAGAAAGCCAAGATCACAGTGCACAAGCCGCAAGCGCCCATCGACCACGAGTTTTCTGATGTGTCTGTAACGGTTAGGGCTAAGCGAAAGTGAAGAAGCACTTCACGCCGGCCGTTCTGGCCATCGGCGGAAACCTAGGCGATCGCATAGCCAACATCCGTGCGGCAGTTGAAGCCTTGAACGAAACCAAGGGGCTAAAAGTTCGCGGAGTGTCACCACTCGTTGAATCGTTCGCCGTAACTGCCGCGGGTGTCGACGAGAGCAAACCGAATTACATAAATGCGGTGCTCAAGGTTGATACGAAACTCAAGCCAAAGAAACTTCTGCGAGAAGTGCGACGAATTGAATCTGAGCTCGGTCGTGTGCGCATCGAGCGTTGGGGTTCGCGAACCATGGATATCGACATTGTGACCTACGGCGATGTGATCAGGTCAAAAAAGAAACTCGAGCTGCCACACCCGAGAGCCTTTAATCGAGCTTTTGTTTTAGTGCCATGGATGTTGCTCGACCAAGACGCCGTCTTGCCAGGGCACGGCCTGGTTTCAGAATTGGCAAAACCGATTGAGAAAGAAGTGTGGGTGCTGAGCGATGAAGCCAACTAAATTTCTGACTCTTCTCATGCCCACGGTAATTGCGTGGTCATTCGTTTACGTTGCCGTGCGACTCATCACCTTG
>CAZSRJ010000025.1:0-8845 GCA_964609235.1 uncultured Rhodoluna sp. | reverse complement strand
GCCCTGATTCGCGTAACCGCCTTCGCCGCCTTGAACCGCAACGCGGTTGACATGCAGCTGGTTCAGACGGTGCTCAAAGACACGGTTCCACTGGGTGACGACACCGTGGTAACTGCGGTTGAGATTGTGAACGCGGTGTCGGCCTACTACAAAATCTCAGCAGACGAGCTCTATGGCAAAACCCGAACCTCTGCAATTGCCATGGCGAGGCAGATTGCCATGTATCTCTGCCGCACGATGACAAGCCTTTCACTGCCTAAGATTGGTGAGATTTTTGGTGGCAAAGACCACACCACGGTGTTGTATGCCTTCAACAAGATCAGTGTTGAAATGAAAGAGCGCAGAGAGCTTTACAACCAGGTCACAGAGGTAATCAACAAGATCAAATCCGGTCGTTAGCACTGGTTTTTAGGCCTTTTGGCCTGTTAGTAACTCTGTGAACTTGTCTCAACAACTCGGATTTTTCGGTGGAATCTGGCCTGTCGGATGTTAGTTCTAGAATCAGTCTCCACAAGGAACAAAGTTATCCACAGATTCATACACAACTGTGTAAACAAGTTACAGCGGTGTGGTTCCCTTTTGAATACTGGGAACTATTCCATTACTAACAGTTTCCACAGCTGTTAATAGTGTTGTTAATTATTAAAGATCTTGAGAGATTAGATAACCCCTAAGCAATCGGCCGGTCAGCAATGGCCACCAAACACGAGTGTTTGTGCCAAGATTATTACCCGAAGCGAATCTCGCTAGCCTCTAAAAAAGTTAGGTCCATCCTTGAAATTTCAAGTCAATCGCGACGTCTTGAGTGAAGCTGTTTCTTTCGCAGTTCGCCTGCTTCCGCAGCGAACCACCACACCGGTTCTCGGTGGAATCTTGATTGAGGCCGACGCAAATGCTGTGCGCCTCTCGGTATTCGACCACGAGGTATCAGCCCAGGTAGAGATCATTGCCAAAGTTGAGACCTCAGGAAGAACCCTTGTTCCTGGCCGTCTGCTTAGCGAGATAGCCACCAAGCTGCCAAACGCACCGGTTGAGTTTCGACTAGATGGCACCAAGGTTCACGTAACCTGTGGCGCTACCAAGTTCGCGTTGCCAATCATGGATGTTGCGGCTTATCCGACACTTCCAGAAATTCCAACGGTTTCTGGTGTAGTTGCAGGCGAGGCATTTGCAACAGCAATTAACCAGGCAGCTGCCGCAGCCATGAAAGACGACGTTCAGCCGATTTACACGGCGATTCAGATCGAAACCACCGGCAATGAACTTTCACTGTTGGCAACAGACAAGTACAGAATGGCGCTAGTTGAATTGCCATGGAAGGCTAACGCCGGTGCCGAGGGTTCAAGCGTTCTCGTTGCAGCAAAGACACTTCAAGAAGTCGCAAAGACTTTTGCAAATCAGGGTGAGATTCAGCTGTCGATTATCAATAATGACGAGCGACAGATGATTGCATTCCAGGCGAACAATCGCTCGGTGACAGCTCTACTAATCAAGGGCAACTATCCACCTATCAAGACAATGTTCTCTACCGAAGTTGAAAACTACTCGGTTGTCGCAAAGCAAGATCTACTCGAATCAACACGTCGAGTCATGTTGGTTGTGCAGCGCGACCAACCGATCAAGTACACCTTCGAAGAGTCAAGCATTGCACTTGAGTCAATTGGCAATGAGGTTGCTGAGGCATCAGAAAGCATTAGCGCAGAACTTAATGGCGATGCAAACACGCTTTCACTCAAACCGCAGTACTTGATTGACGGTCTATCTGGAGTGCACACCGAATTTGTGAAAATTGGTTTCACCAAAAACCATGACAACCCAAACAAGCCGAGCCCGGTTTTGATCACAAGCCACGGAGCAAAAGAGAAATCAGACTCCGAAAACTATCGCTACTTGCTACAACCAAACCTGCTGGTTCGCTAGCAAACTGAAAGGCAACATCATGACTCACATCGGACTAATCGGTCTTGGCAAAATGGGTGGCAACATGCGAACCCGCCTTCGCAACAAAGGCATCGAAGTCACCGGCTACGCTCGCTCACGCGATGTATCTGATGTCGACTCGATCGCAGATCTCGTAGCGGCACTGCCAACACCGAGAACCGTATGGGTTATGGTTCCGCACGGTCAGCCAACCGACGACGTAATCAACGAGCTCGTTAAGCACCTCGACAAAGGCGACCTAATCATTGAGGGCGGCAATTCGAGATTCAGCGAAGACATTCGTCACGCGGCCGAGCTAGCAGAGCACGGCATCGCCTATCTCGACTGCGGCGTTTCGGGTGGAGTATGGGGTCTCGAGAACGGCTACGGACTAATGGTTGGTGGCGAAAAAGCTAACGTCGATCGCGCCATGCCAATCTTCGATGCGCTTCGACCAGAAGGTGCTCGCGAAGAAGGTTTCGTTCACGTGGGTGACGTTGGTGCCGGGCACTACGCGAAGATGGTGCACAACGGAATCGAATACGGAATGATGCAGGCTTTCGCAGAGGGTTACGAACTGCTGGCCAAGAAAGACATCATCAAGGATGTTCACGGAACCTTTGCCGCTTGGCAACGTGGCACGGTGGTTCGTTCATGGTTGCTCGATCTTCTAGTTCGAGCTCTAAAGGAAGACCCGAACCTAGACCAGATCAAGGGTTACGTCGAAGACTCGGGAGAGGGTCGTTGGACTGTCGAAGAGGCAATCGCAAACGCTGTTCCAATGCCGGCGATTACAGCTTCTTTGTTCGCACGTTTCGCATCACGTCAAGATGACTCACCGGCAATGAAAGCTGTTGCCGCTCTGCGCAACCAATTCGGCGGTCACGCCGTAAAGAAGGCAGAGTAACTTCGTAATCAACTTCGGTTGATTAACTTTTGCGATTGGCGGTGAAACGTGTTAGTCAAGCACATCTCGCTCGCCAACTTTAGAAACTACGAGACAGCAGAAGTTTCTTTTTCACCTGGAGTGAATCTTCTCGTCGGCCCCAATGGTCAGGGCAAAACCAACCTAGTCGAAGCGATTCGTTATCTTTCGACACTCTCAAGTCACCGCGTTGCCGGATACCTTCCACTGATCAGGCACGCGCAACCCGAGATCGAGCAGGCCGTCATCCGTGTTCTTGCAAACCACGATGGTCGCGATGCATTGCTCGAGGTTGAACTAAACAGATCATCGCCAAATCGTGCGCGCATCAACAAAGCAAGCGCAACAAGATTGCGAGATGTGCTTGGTTATGTGAACACCGTGACGTTTGCGCCAGAAGATTTAGACATCATCAAAAAAGATCCGTCGAACCGTCGCGCATTTATCGACGAGCTTTTGGTGCAGGTGTCACCGCGATTCTCTGGAGTCTTCACCGACTACGAACGAGTGCTCAAGCAGCGCAACACCCTGCTTCGCACCGCAAGACAAACGTCTGCCAAAGGAACCGCGCTGAGCACGCTCGACGCTTGGGACGAAAGCCTCGTGAAGTTCGGTGCCGAGATAGTTGCCGCGCGGGTTGCTCTGGTTGAGCGTTTGCGACCGTTGCTAACCGAGGCCTACCAGGCGATTGCAATCGCAAACAACGAGCCACGCATTCTGACTAAAAGCTCTCTGGTTGGCACAACCCTGGTCGACGAAGAAGACACCGGTGCGCTCGAAAACATCGAGAGCTCGAATGTGGCAGAGGTCGAAGAAATGTTTCGAGCCAAGCTGGCCCAGATTCGCCAAAACGAGCTCGAGCGAGGCATCACCATGGTCGGGCCGCACCGCGACGATCTTGTGCTCATGCTTTCCAATCTGCCGGCCAAGGGCTACGCGAGCCACGGCGAAAGCTGGTCTTTTGCTCTCGCGCTTCGGCTCGCGTCAATCAACTTGCTTCGAGCCGAAACCCGCAGCGGTGATCCGATCTTGATTCTCGACGACGTCTTCGCAGAACTCGATGCCGGCAGAAGGTCTAGACTTGCCGAACTCGTGGCCAGCAACGAGCAGGTTATTATTACGGCTGCGGTGGGCGAAGATGTTCCCGTCGAGTTGAAGGCCAGAGTCTTTAGTGTTTCAGCAGGGGAGGTGTCTGATGGCGCGTGATTTCGCCCAGGAGTTTTACTTCAGAATGCGCGAGGCTGCTACCGGCAGGCTCTCTCGAGACGCAAAACGCATCCAAGAGAAAGCCAAGACCCAGAAATCTCGACCATTCGACAAGGGCCGCGATCCGCTGACCGCCGGCCAGACTCTCGACGGAGTGCTCAAAGAGTTTCGCTGGGAGGCCCAACTAGCCGAGGCTGATTTGTTCAATCGCTGGGCAGAGCTGGTTGGTCAGCAAAACGCCGATAACTCTCAACCAGAGACTTTGGTGGGCGGTGTTCTCACGATTCGCTGCAAATCGACCGCTTGGGCAACCCAGCTGCGACTTATGCAGGCGATTCTTCTTGAGAAGGTAACCGAAGCCCACCCCGACCTCGAGATCAAGAGCCTGAAACTGCTTGGCCCAGACGCCCCCAGTTGGAAAAAAGGCCCAAGGTCTGTGCCCGGTCGCGGCCCGAGAGACACCTACGGGTAAAGGCCAATCGACTTTCGGGCCTGTGGATAACTTGTTAGTAAGTGGATAATTCTGACCCATTGGTTGAAGGTTATACACAACCCTAATGATGTGGTTTAGGGTTTCAAAGATTTCTTTACTCACAAGGCAAAAGCCAGGAAATAACTGGCCAAAATCGCAGATTTGGTGGATTTATCCACAGGTGTTTACACAGAAGCGACAAAGTTGTTAGGCGTGTTTGTCAAGTTATCCACAGATTGCTACACAGGGTGTTTTGAATCTTCACTGTCGTAGCTGCATGCTAAACATAGTTTTACCGGCTTTTAGGAGGTCTCATGGCGGCGTCAGACGCACAGTTGCTCGATCAGGGGCAACCCAGCGAGCAGCGAATGCTTCCCAGCGACATGCTTGCTGAGCAGTGCACCCTCGGTGGCATGCTGCTTTCGCAAGAGGCAATCGCCGACGTGTTCGATGTGGTTCGCGGGCCAGACTTTTACGCGCCAAAACACGAGATCATCTACAGCGCCATCCTTGAATTATTCAACCGCGGCGAGCCAACTGACGTAATCACCGTCACCGATCAGCTCTCGAAGACCGGCGAATTGGTTAGGGCTGGCGGGGCAGACTACCTGCACACGCTTACCTCGATCGTGCCGACGGCCGCCAATGCCGCGTTTTATGCAGACATCGTGCAAGAGAAGGCCACGCTTCGCAGGTTGATTGAGGTTGGAACCAAGATTGCTCAAATGGGCTACACCGCTCAGGGCGACATAACCGAGTTAGTGAATCAAGCGCAGTCAGACGTTTACGCGGTTAGCAAGGCTGGAGCGGGCGAAGACTATGTGCCGCTATTCGACTCGATCGACGCCGCAGTTGAGCTCATGGAGAGCGCGCAGAAGCGCGGTGGCGAAATGGTTGGCGTTCCAACCGGCTTCCACAAACTCGACGAAATGACCCACGGATTACACCCCGGGCAGCTAATCATTCTCGCGGCGCGACCAGCGGTTGGTAAGTCAACGCTCGCCCTAGACATCGCTAGAAACGCATCAATCCGGCACAACAAGCCGGTGATCTTCTTCTCGCTCGAAATGGGTCGAGCCGAAATCGCGATGCGTCTGCTTTCTGCGGAGTCGCGAATCTACCTTCAGGCAATGCGAAAGGGAAACCTGAGCGACAACGACTGGTCGCGAATCGCATCTGTTCGCGGCGAAATCAACTCTGCGCCGCTATACATCGACGACAGCCCAAACATGACCCTGGTTGAGATCAGAGCCAAGTGCCGTCGCCTAGCAAAGCGCGTTGGCCTCGAAATGATTGTCATCGACTATATCCAGTTGATGACTTCTGGCAAAAAGGTTGAGTCACGACAGCAAGAAGTTTCTGAATTCTCCCGTGCTCTAAAGCTTCTCGCAAAAGAGCTAGGCGTTCCGGTTATTGCCATCTCACAGCTAAACCGAAACAGCGAGCGAAGCGAAAACAAGAAGCCAGAACTCTCGCACCTGCGCGAATCTGGTTCGCTTGAGCAAGATGCCGACGTAGTTGTTCTCTTGCACCGCGACGACATTGCCAAAAAAGAAGAAGAGCGCGACGGCTTGGCCGAGCTAATCGTTGCCAAGCAACGTAACGGACCAACTGGTCCGGTTGTGGTTAACTTCTTAGGACAGTTCTCTAAATTCGAAGACCTAAAGAGTTAGCAGATGAGAAAAACCAACGCACTAAGAGCCGCAGTTAGTCTTGGCGTTGGCCTGTTCATCACTTTCTCGCAATCGCATGCCGCAACCATCGGCCTTCTTGCCTTGGCAATTTTCTCTCTTGGATTTGCGGTAACCAACGGTCTCTCAAGTGCAATTTGGGGCAAGGGTCTCGTTGCAATCGAAGCTATGCCGCTAACCGTCGTTTCACTTCTGATCGGCGTCTTCTCGTTGATGGCTCTGAGCCTCGATAGCAACCTGTCGAACCAAGGAGCGCAAACAGCTTTCATCGGGCTCGTAACGGTGTGGGGTTTGGTTGCCGGAGCATTCGAAATGTATCTCGCGAGACGAGCATCATTTAAGTCAACCAACGGTCGCGAATACTTGATGAGCGCAATACTCAGCGCGGTTCTCGGTCTTCTGTTTTTGGTTGCGCCACTCGACATCGTTTCTGCGGTCGGGTTCTTCGGCGCATATCTGATCGTGTCTGGTGTTCAGCTTGGCGTCGCCGCGGCCACCCCGGCTTCGTCAAAGTAGACTTTGAACATGGCCAAAAAGAATCCTTCGCTAACTTCGTTTCTACTGCTCTCGTTTGCCGCGGCAGCGTTCGTCGGGGTGTTGGTTTTTGGTGGAACCAGAAGGCCGGTTGAATCTTTGATTTGGGCCGGCGTAACTTTCATCGTGGCGCTAGTCGGAACAGCAACTTTGGCGCTCACCGTAAAAGACGACCAGCCAGCTCCAGACGAGCCAAGACTTAAATAAAGGTCTTTGCCAACTCGGCCGCGAGGCCGGTGTAGTTGTGTGGCTTTAGCGCCAACAATCTGTCTTTGGCGTCTTGCGAAATCTCTAGCGAATTCACAAAGGTAACAAGCTCGTCGTGGCCGATCTTCTTGCCTCGGGTGAGCTCTTTTAGCAACTGGTATGGGTCGCTGATTGACGACTTGCCGGCGGCAACCTCGGCACGAATCACGGTTTGAATAGCCTCTGCAAGAACTTCCCAGTTTTCAGATAGCTCAGCATCAAGAACCGCCTGGTTCAACTCGATTTCAGCCAGACCACGCGTTACGTTATCGATCGCGAGAAGTGAGTGCCCGATAGCTACTCCGATGTTTCGCTGTGCGCTCGAGTCGGTTAGGTCGCGCTGCATGCGTGAGGTAACCAATGTCGCGGCCAAACTATCTAGCAGTGCATTTGAGAGCTCGAGGTTCGACTCTGCGTTCTCGAACCTGATCGGATTAATCTTGTGCGGCATCGTCGAAGACCCAGTTGCTCCAGCTTGCGGAATCTGTTTGAAGAAACTTAGCGAAATGTATGTCCACACATCGGTGCATAGATTGTGCAAGATTCGATTGAACAAGGCAACAGCAGAGTAAAGCTCAGCCTGCCAGTCATGCGATTCAATCTGTGTCGTCAACGGATTCCAGGTGAGCTGCAAAGATTCAACGAAGTCGCGCGACTCTTTCATCCAGTCAACGTTCGGAGCGGCAACCACGTGAGCAGAAAAAGTTCCGGTCGCTCCAGAGAATTTGGCAAGGTAGTCGGCAGCATCGATTCGCTGCAACTGGCGCTTTAGGCGATAGACAAACACCGCGAGCTCTTTGCCCATTGTGGTTGGGGTCGCTGGCTGGCCGTGTGTGCGGCTCAGCATCGCTGCGTCTTGGTATCGAGCAGAAAGTGAAGCAAGCTTTTCAACCATGGTTCGCGCGCGCGGCAACCAAACATCGTTCATCGCGTCGCGAACAGTTAGCGCATAGCTGATGTTGTTAATGTCTTCGCTCGTGCAAGCGAAGTGCGCGAGCTCGCTTAGATCTGGTCGGCCAATCTCGACAAGCTTCTCGCGAACAAAGTATTCAACCGCCTTAACGTCGTGCTTGGTTTGCGCCTCGAAAGCGGCCAGAGTTTCGACGTCGGTGTCTGAAAAGTTTGCAACCACTTCACGCAGCAACTCAACCTCGGTGAGGTCTAGGGGTGCGTTGGTTTTGAGAAGGTTGCGGTTGGCGAGGTGAATTAGCCACTCGATCTCAACGTGCACTCGTGCGCGGTTCAATCCAGCCTCAGAGAGATGTACCCCGAGATCTGCCACGGCCGACTTGTATCTTCCGTCGAGCGGGCTTAGGGGCTGGTTTGAAAGATTACTCACAGGTCTAATTCTGCCTTATGCATTCAACAGAAGGCAGAGCAATAGCAACCGCATAGCCTCTTCGACTCAGAATTTCAGCATGGATGAATTGGTTCAACGGCTCGGCATGGCGGCAAGCAACCTGTCTGAGTGCATTCCCGCACAAGAGTCTTGGAGCGGGCCGGCCGCCTCAGCCCTGACCACCGAGCTCGAGCAAATCGCCAGCGAAATCGGTGCGGTGATTCTCGACCTTCTCAGCAATAACACCTACTCGATGCTTGAACGGCTGCAGCTTGGATAGTCGCGCGAGCTCGGCTGAGATAGAGCGCGTGCGTTCGGCAATCGTGGCCTCAATCGAACTGCTTTCGGTTGAAGCAATCGCCGTGGTTTTGCTGACACCGGTGAGCCTCGGGCAATTGCTAATGCGACTCGGGCCTGTGCTGCTGCGGCTAAGGCGCTTGGTTATTGCCTGCGATTCGGCCCTTATCGGCTACGTTGACACCGAATCGTCATTGGTCAGCAAACTAAACGAC
>CAZSRJ010000024.1:0-8987 GCA_964609235.1 uncultured Rhodoluna sp. | reverse complement strand
GCCGAACCCCAGAGCACCTGAAGGTGATGTTCTGTGTAGTCGGGGTCGCTCAAGAAGAAACAGTGCACGTGCTTGGCAAGACCAAGGTCGACTCTCAACCCACCCGATGAGCATGCCTCGATGAGTAGCTCTGGAAAATCTGCACGAATTTGATCGAGCAGTTTGTAGAGACCCTCGTAGTGGCGCAGCAGTCCGTCGCCGGCACCGTGCCCGTGATCGATGCGTGTGCAGCCGAAGCCCGGGTCGATGTTAAAATCCATCTTGAGCCAGCGAGCTTGCATTGCAGAGACCACACTCTTTACAGAGTTGTAGGTGTGCACCCAGCCCTCGGGTGAACCTAGGCAAACGTAGCCAAGAAAGCCTGGATCGCTGGGGTCTAGCGATACCGTGCCCACGCGGTATGAAGGGTCTGGCCTAAGCCCACTGTCGTCACGGGCCATCGCAGCTGGCAGTGAACGACGCAGTTCAGACTTTGCTCCGACTGCCTCGAGTTCAATCCAAATGCCTGGCGACTTGCCCATTTCAATTATCGACGCACCGAGTTTTTCTAAGCCGTCTGGAAACCTTGCGAGGTTAACCAGTGACCAGTCACCGCGCAGGTCTGTCCAGTTGGTGTCTAGCTTTGATTCACCAAACCAACCCGCATCAACAACAATCGCGTCGATTGCCATGTTCTGTGCAAGCTTTGCGTTTTCGATGATTACATCTTGTGTAACTTCAGCATCTTCATAGGGCCACCAGTGATTCCACTCAATCGGAATCGCATCGGTCAATTTTGTGCGCGGCAGCCAATTGTCTCGAATTGCTTCTTGCAAACTTCGCTGAGCAATCTCTTTGCTTTCGCCCGCGGCAACAACCACACTCGGTGCATTGAAAGTTTCATCGGGTGCCAAAAGAACGTTTAGATTCCAGGTTGAAATGCCAGCGCTGATGTGTGCGCCAGCGAGCACATCGATGTGCCAGTTTCCGCTCCAGGCCGGCGAAACAATAACGGTGTAGCCGTCAGATTCTCTGACGAAGTAAACAATCGGGCTCTCGCCGTGCGAAGACCTTCCCGAGCGAACTCCGAAGAACGAGTCGTGCTGTGTTCTGGCTATCTTTGGGCGAAACTCGTCACCCCAGGCAGATGCGAAAGATTCCACGCGCCACACTTCACCCTGAAGCGCTAGGGCTGCGCTGTCTAACCTTGAAATCGAAATTGGCGCAGAGCTTTTGTTTTTTGCCGATAACTTGAACTCCCAAACCGCTTGGCTCGACAGTTGAATCGCTTGCCAGTCGAATTGCAAGCCCTGGGCTTCGGCATTGGCAGAGGCCGATGATTCTGTGCAATTCAGCCGAGCCGAAGTCTTGAGCTCAACTTCTCGGCCGTCTATTGCTGCTCTGAAAGGCAGTGCGCTGCTGATCAAATCTGAGCCGAGCAGAAGATTTAGAAAGGGCGAAGTGTCAGCCGAGGCTTGGAGTCGAAACTTCATCGCAAAGACACCCTTTCGTTCATAACATCATACATTAGGTTTTTTGGGCAGAGAAAAGTGATGTTTCAAGGGCTGATATTTGCCCTAATGGTATGATGAAAAGCATTACTCGCTACTCTCTCTAACATGTAGTTATTGACGACGACCAACTCTAAGGAGCGAATTTTGACTGCAGATGCACCCAAGTTGCGAGCGGCGGTAGTTGGTCTGGGCATGGGAACAGCCCACATGAAGGCTTTCTATCAAAACCCCCGAACGGTTCTAGCGGCCATAGCCGGAAAAGAACAGGATCGCCTGGCAGCCCTGGCCAAGGAGTTTGCGGTTGAAAAGACAGCAGCCGATTGGCAAGAACTGGTCGATGACCCATCGATCGACATAATCAGCATCGCCACCCCAAACGCTCTGCATCACCCGATTGCCGTTGCGGCACTCAAAGCCGGCAAACACGTCTTCTGCGAAAAGCCCCTGGCGATAACCGTCGAGCAGGCCGAAGACATGGTGGCAACGGCAAAAGCCAACAATCGCATTCTCGAGGTTGCGTTCAACTACCGACGCCGAGCAGACATAGGCATGGCCAGAGAATTGGTTGCCTCAGGCAAGCTCGGTCGCGTTTATCACTCACGCATCAGCTGGAAGCGGCGCGCAGGCATTCCCGGCTTGACCTCTTGGTTTACCTCGGCCAACTTAGCCGGTGGCGGAGCCGCCATCGATCTCGGCCCACACATCATCGACTCACTCTTGTACATGTTGGGTGAGCCAAAGGTAATCGCCGTTAGTGCCGTAACCTATGGCGAGCTTGGCCGAGCCGGCTATGGAGCCATGGATAAGTCGAACTACACGCAGGGCAGCACGGGTGAGTTTCAGGTTGAAGATCTTTGCAGCGCACTGCTGCGACTCGATAACGGATCATCGGTGGCATTGGAGATAACCTGGGCTGGGCACACGGTCGACGACGAAGACATCTCATTCGAACTCTTGGGTGTTGAGTCTGGCCTCAGAATCTTTATTCCGAGGTATGCAACCGAAAACACCCTGAGCCTCTTCGGTGATGAAAATGGCGAGCACTACACTCGCACACCAAAGGTTTCTTCTACCGGCGAGGGACACCTAGCGGTCATTAACGAATTCATCGAACACGTTGAATCGGGTGACTTTGCCTCTCACGCTGGCGATTACGCCCTGCACCGCACGGCAATAATCGACGCAATGTACAGATCGGCAAAAACCGGGAAAGAGGTAACCCTCTAATGACAATCAGAGTCACAATCTGGAACGAAAACATCCATGAGCAGCAAACCGACTCTGTTCCGGCGAAGATTTACCCGAATGGAATGCACGGAGCAATCAAGACACTGCTCGAGAACGAACTGGGCAGCTCGGTTACCGTGGCAACTGCGACTCTCGACGAACCCGAGCACGGCCTAACCAAAGAGGTGCTCGACAACACCGACGTGCTGATGTGGTGGGGTCATGAGGCGCACCCGAAGGTTAGCGACGAGGTTGTTCAGCGCGTGTATGACGCGGTCTTGGGTGGCATGGGCTTGATTGTCTTGCACTCTGCGCACTACTCGAAGATCTTCAAGAAGCTGATGGGCACAACCTGCTCGCTCAGATGGCGAAGCTCAAAAGATCGCGAGCTGGTCTGGAACGTCAATCCTTCTCACCCGATAACTCAGGGAGTTCCCGACCCGATTGTCATTCCGCTGCAAGAAATGTACGGCGAGTTCTTCGACATTCCTGCACCAGACGAGCTCATCTTCATCTCGAGCTTCACTGGTGGTGAGGTTTTCAGATCAGGTGCAACCTGGCGACGCGGCCTCGGCAAGGTGTTCTACTTCTCACCTGGCGACCAGGATTATCCGGTCTATCACCAGAAAGAAGTCGGAAAAGTTTTGGCCAACGGTGTGGTTTGGGCGAAGCCGATTGTTCGCACCGAACCTATCGATGCAACTTTTCACCCGGATGGCTGGATCGAAAAGAACTAGCGGCTTAGGCCAACCTGCAGACCTCGCATGATGTACTTCGATGCGAAGGCGAGCAGCAACAGCGGCACCAATGCCGTGATGAAGAGACCGGCCGAAGTTAGCGGTTGATCTGTCACGAACCTCTTGCCGATAGATGCGAGTGTTGGGGTTAGCAACCTCATCTGCGCGTCTGGAATCAGAATCAGCGCAAAAATCAGTTCGTTCCAGGTGCCTAGAAACTGCAAGACCGCTAGCGTGGCAATTCCCGAGGCACCCATCGGGCGAATGATCGACCAAAGCGTTCTAAAGAAGCCAGCGCCGTCGACCTTTGCCGCATCGAGAATCTCTTCGGGTATCGCTCTGAATGTCAGGGTCAAGAAGAATATTGCAAACGGCAACCCGGTTGCCAGATAAACCAATATCAATCCCGCGTAATCGCCAACGATTCCGAGTCGAGCAAGCACCAGGTAGATCGGAATGATCAGCACGGGCCCAGGAATCAACATGACAGATACGAAAGTTGCCGTGAAGAATTTGCTGCCGAACACCGGCAGCTTGGCCAAGGCGTATCCGGCAAGGGTTGCGAAAACGAGAATCAGACTAACGGCACTTAGCGAAACGAAAAGGCTGTTTAGAAATGCTCGGCCAACGCCATACTCATCCCAGAGTTCTATGTAATTCGATATCGTCCACTCAGCCGGCAAGCCAAACGGGTCACGTTTGTAGTCGACGTTGCTTCTAAGCGAAGTGACGACCACGAAGAACAACGGGTAAATGATTGTGGCAGCCAAGGCGCACATGGCGATGAAAATCGGCCAGCGACCGCGGGTGTTCAACTGCGAGCTAATCGAATCTGACACGTTAGTCCTCCTTCTGCAACCTGAATACGCGGTTCTGAATCAGAGTGAGCAGACCGATGAACATAAACAAAACCACAGCCAGAGCCGCTCCAGAACCTAGGTTGTTGCTCGAGAAGGCCCTTAGGTAGACCAAGAAGTCGATGGTGGTTGTCTCGTAGCCAGGCCCACCCGCTGTCATTACGAAGACGAACCCAAATAGCGACGCAAAGGTGTAGAGAATGTTGATGATGAAAACGAATCCGAGAACTTTTCTGATGTTTGGCAGAGTGATCGACCAGAGTCTGCGCCACCAGCCTGCGCCATCAATTGCCGCGGCCTCGAACACCGCCGGGTTGATTGATGTAAGACCGGCTAGCAGCAAGAGTGACTGGTAGCCGAAACCCGACCAAACCAGGGCCAAGATGATGATGAGAATGCTGTAGTTCGCGTTGATAAAGAACTGTATCGGCTCGACTCCGAATAGACCGAGAAACTGGTTCACGGCTCCGTCGTAGCCAAATGCATTTCTGAAGATAAGGCCGATAACGGCAACCGATAGAACATTGGGAAGAAAGAAGATGACTCTGAAAAACTTCCAACCCCTGAATCGCTCAAAAAGCAAAATTGCGGTAACCAGCGCCGCAAAAATAACCAGGGGAACCGAAATGATGAACTTGAAGTTGTTGAGAAAAACTTGGTGAACGATTGGGTCGACAAATATGTCTGTGTAGTTCTTGAACCAGATCCAATCGAATGTGAGTCCGTTTGTTTTTGTGAATGAAATATACAGAGCGAACATGATTGGAAAAGCCATGAAACCGGCGACTATAAAGAACGCCGGTAGAACCGCCAGCGTGCCGATTAGCTTGGACTGTCGCATCATTCACTTCCTTGTGAATAGTGAGCCTGAAGGCTGGGAAACAATGTCTCCCAGCCTTCAGTCTTGATTCACTAATTTACTACTTATTTATTTCTTGCTCATAGGAGGCTTTCAATTGCGCCACCGCATCTGCCGGCGTTATGGCACCACTGAAGACTCCAGCATTCATTCTGTAGAACAGGTCGATTGTTGCCTGAGGCATCACGCTGTCGAATGCGAAGGTGATTCCGTCAGTTGATTGAGCCAACTGTTCGAACTGCTCCTTTAGACGTGGGTTCTGAATCATCGACGGGTCACCGTCTTTGTGGTTTGAACCCTGAGTCTGGTAGATCTCTACGAAACGGTCTTGGTGCTCAGGGCGGGTGATGAACTTCAAGAACTCAGCTGCGAGTTCCTTGTTCTTGCTTGCCTTGGTGATTGATAGGGCGATCTCAGGACCACCTGAACCAATCTTTGAGTACTTTGCACCTTCAAGAGTTGGAATGAAGAATGACGAAACTGGGCCATCTGCACCAAATGCTTCGGTCATTCCGTTGTTCTCCCAGCTACCAACCAAGTAGTAACCTGCTTCACCAGCAACGAAGCCCTGGCCACCGGCCGAAACCTGTGCAGCATCTGGGTTGTTAACTGTGCTTGCTCCCCAGTCTGCGAATGCCTGGTATGCCTTTAGCATCGCTGGGTCGTCAACTGCAACCTTGCCACTGTACATGTCGGTGAACGCTGTCTGACCAAGCTCTCCACCAACCATGTTGGTGATGAACCATGCGCCAGGGTAGCCTTCCAAGTTTCCGGTGTAGAAACCGTTCTTGTCGGTCTTGTCAGTGATCTGCTGTGCGTTTGCCATCAGTTCTTCCCAGGTAGCAGGCTTCACAGTTGGGTCAATCCCGGCCTCCTTTAGAACATCTGCGTTCTGGAAAACAACGAATAGGTTTCCAGCGCCGTATGTCATGCCAAGTAGTCGACCGTCAGAGGCGAAACCTTCGCGGTTAACATACTGGCCAGCCATTGAGTCGAGCATGTCCTTCGGAAGTAGCGGGTCAAGGTCTTCGAAGAAGTCAGCGAACGAAGTGGTTGGTCCACCTGCGTACTGAACACGAATGTCAGGACCGGTACCTGCAATTGCTGCAGCTTGGAACGCGGCAGCGTTAGACGAGATGTCGCCACCCTGCTGAACGATTGTTACTGTTACGCCAGGGTTTGCTTCCTCGAATTCCACACCCATCTGGTTTAGGAATGCCTTGTCTGCATACGGATCATCCGACGGGTCTTTTCCTAGAATTCCTGTGTCCCAGATAACCAAGTCACCCGTAGGTGCTGCTGGGGCACAAGCCACTAGGCTGCCGGTGGTCAGCGCCAATGCTGCCATCACTCCAGCCCATTTACTTACTTTCATTAGCTTTCCTTTCATGGAGGTTTTGAACCACATGCGAGAGCAATTGCTCACACATGCTCTTGTGAGGAAGGCAACCAATCCCAAAATTTGCCCACCGCACTATTTACTTCCTTGACTACATGGTCATTACATCATATGAACCGAGCAGATTTGCACCTAGATTGTGCCTAGAAAGTCAAGAAACTATAACGATTTGCTGTAAAGGTATGACGAAATGATGTATTCTCGGACAATAGTCATACACGGTTTCATCAACGGGGCCACTGAAGGGCAGGCAGATTATGCGAATCGACTCGGTCGAGTTCTTCTATGCGGCTATGCCCGAAGTCACTCTCGAGGCAGACGGAAGCCAGGATGCCCTTCTGGTCAGGGTCACCGGCGATGACGGCAGCGTTGGCTGGGGTGAGTGCGAGGCCTCACCGCTTACATCAATAGCCGCATTCGTAACCCCGAGATCTCACGGAGTTTGCCAGCCGGTCTCTGCGAGCGTTATTGGTGAGCGGGTGAGCGACCCCAAAGACATCTTGAGCCTGAGCCAATTGGTTGCCAGAAACAGCATGGATCTTCTGCAAGCCGCCCACACCTGGTCGGGTGTTGAGATTGCTCTCTGGGATCTTCTCGGTCGCAAGCTTGAGCAGCCGGTTTGGAAATTGCTTGGTTACCAAAAGAATTTTGCAAAGGTGCCCTATGCCTCGATGCTCATGGGTGACACACCGCAGTCAACTCTTGAGCGCGCTCGCGATGCAAGGGCAAAAGGATTCAGAGCGGTGAAGTTTGGTTGGGGAAACTATGGCACAGCCGATGTTCTCGACGATGCAGATCACGTTGCCGCGGCACGAGAAGGTCTCGGCCCAGATGCTGATCTGCTAATCGACGCGGGCCAAATCTGGGGCGATAACGTTGAACTCGCAATCTCGAGAATCCCCGCGCTGCAAAGAGCCGGAGCCACTTGGCTCGAAGAACCTTTCTTTGCTCACGCATTCAAGGCCTACTCAGAACTCGCAAAAGTTTCGGGCAGCGTTGGTCTTGCCGGCGGCGAAGGCGCACACACCGAACACATGGCGATGAACCTAATCGATTTCGGTTCGGTGAAATTCATCCAGGTTGACTCGGCCCGCATCGGCGGCATCGGCCCATCCAAGATTGTTGCAGAGCACGCGGTGAGAAACGACGTGACTTTCGTGAACCATACCTTCACTTCTCACCTAGCTCTTTCGGCTTCGATGCAAGCTTTCGTTGGGCTCGAGAATCACAAAATATGCGAATACCCGGTTGAACCAAAATCGGTTGCCTGGGATCTCTCGGTTGAGCACATTGAGGTTGATGCCAACGGAGAAATTTTGGCGCCAGATGCTCCCGGTCTTGGAATTCGGGTCGACGAGCAGGCCCTTCGCCCATACCTTCGAGAAGTCGAGATCAAGATCGATGGCCAGCTCGCCTATGAGAGCACTGCCATCGATACAGCGACTAGGGTAGGACATTAGCGCCCAACAATTCGAGGTGAAGATGGACAATACCTTTGAACCCCTGAGTGGTTCTCGGTCGTCTATCCGTGGCCTGCAAAAGACAGTCATCGAGGGCATCGGCAGAACAATTATCGGCGGCAAGATTTTGCCCGGCGAGTTTTTGCCAACCGAGCCCGAGATCGGCGCCAGCTATAACGTGAGCCGCACCTCGGTTCGAGAGGCCATGCGCGTGCTGTCAGCCAAGGGTCTGATTGAGATTCGCCAGAAGGTTGGCACCCGTGTGCAAGAGCCTGAACACTGGAACATTTTCGATTCAGACATTTTGAGGTGGCATCACGAAGAAGGGCGCGGCGATGCCGTGATGCTCGACCTGATTGAGCTTCGTCAGATTCTCGAACCGGCCGCTGCGAAGTTGGCAGCTAACCGAGCAAACATGGATCAGCACCGCAGTCTCAAAGCTGCCATTCAGACGATGCAAGATCAACTCGATAGTCCTGAAGATTTCGCGCGCGCAGACCTTGATTTTCACCTTGCGGTCTACGAAGCCAGCCAGAACTCATTCTTGTTGCAGTTTGGTTCGGTTGTGAGCGACTACCTGCGACGAGTTTTCATGATTCAGCAGCAGGCCGTGCGCGGTCGTGATGCGTTAGAGAAAGACGTGCAATTGCACGACAAGGTTTATGAAGCGATAAATCGTGGCGATGGCCAGTTGGCTGCCGACACGATGTTGAAGGTTGTTTTGGAGGGAAAGAATTCGCTAATCGAGGCTCTCAAGTCTGGAGCGAATTCAAACGACCTTAACCGCCGAGGTGAGTGATGGCAACATCGGTGACTCTTCTCGTCGGTGATTCGCAGTTAGAAATCATTCCGCAAGAAGGCGCCGTGTTGTCCGATTTTCAAATCGGTGGCATGAGTTTTCTGGCACAGACCCCGTGGGCCGAAACCGTTGAACCCCCGCAAGTGCCGGCTGCCG
>CAZSRJ010000023.1:0-9161 GCA_964609235.1 uncultured Rhodoluna sp. | reverse complement strand
GGGTCAGAAGCTGAGGTGCCACAGGCACTGAGAACGAAAGCTAGAACTAAGGCACCGATTAGGGCTGAGGCTTTGCGCATAAGAACAGACTAGAACTCTTTTGCGACTAGCTCGGCAATTTCATAGGTGTTTAGCGCTGCGCCTTTGCGCAAGTTGTCGCCAACTACGAACAACTCGATGCTCTTGTCGAAATCGAGTGACTGACGAATGCGGCCGACAAATGTTGGGTCTTGGCCTGCAACATGACTCGGGGTTGGGTAAACACCCTTAGCCGGGTCATCGAGAACAACAATGGTTGGCTGCTGTTCGAGCAAATTGCGAACCTCGTCGGCAGTTAGCGATTCGGCAAAGGTTGCGTGCACGGTTAGCGAGTGTGAAACCTGCACCGGAACGCGAACGCAACTTGCCGCGACTTTTAGATCTTTGATGCCGAGAATCTTGCGCGACTCGTTGCGAACCTTCAACTCTTCGCTCGAGTGGCCGCCATCCTTGAGTGAGCCTGCAAATGGAATCACGTTGAGTGCAATCGGGTGAACCCAAGGAGAGTTGCTCAAATCGTTTCCGGCAGCGGCGAGAGCATCACGAACGTCGTCACTCTCGGTGCCGAGGCTTGTCTTGCCACCAACCACCGATAGCTCGGCGGCAAGTGTGTCGATGCCGGCAGCGCCGGCACCAGAGACAGCCTGGTAGCTCGAGACAACTAGTTCTTTGAGAGTCCATTTGTCGTGAAGCGCGCCGAGTGCGGCCATCATCGTCAAGGTCGTGCAGTTTGGGTTTGAAATTATGCCGAGCGGGCGATTCTTCGCCTGCTCTGGGTTTACCTCTGGAACAACTAGCGGAACTTGGTCATTCATTCTGAACGCACCAGAGTTGTCAATTGCAACAGCGCCGCGCTCTGCTGCAATCGGTGCCCAAACTTCTGAAACCTCGTCTGGCACATCGAACATCGCGATGTCGATGCCGTCGAATGCCTCGGGTGCGAGCGCGACAACGGTTAGGTCTTCGCCGTGCACCTTGATTTTCTTGCCCGCACTGCGTGGGCTGGCGATAAGACGAATCTCACCCCAGATGTTCTCGCGGTTGTTGATGATGTCGATCATCACGGTGCCGACGGCTCCGGTTGCACCAACTAGCGCGAGGTTTGGCTTGCGGCTCAAAGCGGTCTCCTAGCGTCCGGTTCCGGCGTAAACAGTGGCTTCTTCGTCGCTGTCTAGTGCAAATGCGGTGTGCACAGCGCGGGCGGCATCATCGAGCTGCTTTGAGCTAGTGACAACCGAAATGCGAATCTCTGAGGTCGAGATCATCTCGATGTTGATTCCGGCCTTTGCCAGTGCGGCAAAGAGAGTTGACGATACTCCCGAGTGGGTGCGCATGCCGGCACCAACGACAGACAGCTTGCCGATATCGGCATCCTGCTCTAATTCACGAAAGCCGAGAGTGGCCTTTGCGCCCTCGAGTGCGCCGGCAACGCGACCGAGATCACCGAGCGGCAGCGTGAACGAAATGTCGGCAACGCGGTCGGTAACGTCAACACCGGTTGGGTTGTTCTGCACAATCATGTCGATGTTTGAGTCGGCCTCGGCCACGATGCGAAAGACTTCGGCGGCTTTGCCAGGAACGTCGGGAATTCCAATGACGGTGATCTTGGCCTGACCCTTGTCGGTCGCTATGCCTGAAACGATTGGCTCTTCCATTTTGCTGTCCTCTGGTTTGGTTGAGTAAACGATGGTTCCCGGATCTTTGCTAAAAGTGGATCGCACACGCAGGTCAACATTGTGGCGACGAGCATATTCAACCGCACGGATGTGCAAAATCTTTGCACCGGCAGCCGCCAACTCGAGCATCGACTCGATGTCGATTTGATCGAGTTTGTGTGCCTGCGGAATCACGCGCGGGTCTGCGGTGTAAACCCCGTCGACATCTGAGTAGATCTCGCAGACGTCGGCATCGAGCGCTGCGGCAAGGGCAACCGCCGTGGTGTCTGAACCGCCGCGGCCAAGCGTGGTGATGTCTTTCGAATCTTTGTTGAAGCCCTGAAAGCCCGCGACGATTGCGATGTCTCCCGCGTCGAGTGCCTCTTGGATGCGCACCGGTGTCACTTCGCTAATTCGCGCGTCACCGTGTTTCGCGCTGGTCATGATTCCGGCCTGCGAGCCGGTGAAAGAGCGTGAGTTAGCGCCCTGAGCGTTGATTGCGATTGCCAACAGGGCCATCGAGATGCGCTCGCCCGAGGTGAGCAGCATGTCCATTTCGCGGGCAGAGTCGTAAGGGTGTGCCGAAACCGACTGGGCTAGATCGATTAGTTCGTCGGTGGTGTCGCCCATTGCCGAGACAACGACGACAACCTGGTTGCCTGCTCGCTGGGTTTCGATTACGCGCTTTGCGACGTGCTTGATTTTCGCGGCATCGCCAACCGACGAGCCACCGAACTTCTGCACGATTAGGGCCAACGCACACTCCCAAAAATTAGGGGGAAACAAGGGGTTTTGCGGCGGTCATTGCCTCAAACCCCAAGTTTAGTTTGGTTCGCGCCCGTGGGGCTACCTAAACCTTTAGGCTTGGCGGCGGCCCGCGAAGCGAAGTTATCGCTTCGCGCTTGTGCGCAAAGCCTAAGCCTGCCGCCTGCCCGCGAAGGCACGCCCAAGGGTTACCTCGTCGGCATACTCGAGGTCGCCACCAACCGGCAGACCTGAAGCCAAGCGGGTGACGTTGATGCCGAGCCCTGAGAGCATGCGGGCGATGTAGGTTGCCGTGGCCTCGCCCTCCATGTTTGGGTCGGTGGCGATGATGACTTCAACGATCTGGGCATTCGATAGTCGGGTTAGAAGTTCTTTTATGCGCAGCTGATCGGGGCCGATGCCTTCGATCGGACTGATGGCCCCACCGAGCACGTGGTAGAGACCTCGGTATTCGCGCGTGCGTTCAATTGCTTGAACGTCTTTGCTTTCTTCGACAACGCAAATCATGGTTTGGTTGCGACGGGCATCGCGGCAGATGTTGCAGCGCTCTTCTTCACTCACGTTTCCGCAGACATCGCAGAAGCGAACGCGTTCTTTGACTTCGCGCAAAACGTTTGAAAGCTTGATTGCCTGATCGTCTTCTGTCTGCAAAAGATAGAACGCGATGCGTTGGGCCGACTTTGGGCCAACGCCAGGCAGGCGACTTAGTTCATCGATTAGTTCTTGAACTACACCCTCATACATCAGCGGCCATTCTTTTTATCGTCGACAGGTTCGGCACCGAGCATCTCGCGTAACAGCGACTCGCCATAGCGCGACTCTTCATCGACGAGCTTTGAGTTGCGCGACTTTGCTTTCGGCTTTTCGACAACTGGGGCTGGTGCACTCTCGACTGCGGCTTCTTCTTCTAGCAAAGCAACAGCGTCATCTTCGACATCTTCGCTGGCGGCCGACTCAGTTGAAGTGACCGGGTTTGGCGACTCAGCGGCAGGAGCTTCTGCAACAACAGCAATCGGAGCAGTTGCAGGTGGGCCAAACTGCGGCTTGAACTTAACCGTGACTCCCAGCACAGAGTTGATGGCTCTGCGCAAGACATCGGTTGAGTTGCCAGACGTCTTGAAGGTTTCAAGATCACGCTCGTTCGGAAACTTGAGTGTCAACACGGTGGAGTCGGCATCAAATTCGATTACCTGCAGGGCGAAGGCAACCATCCAGGCGGCTTTCGACTCTTTGTTGACGACAGAGAGAATCTCGGCCCAGGAGTCTTTGAAGCTCTGAGTTGTTAGCGCGGCGAGACCTTCGACGACGATTGCCTCGGTTGGCGCTGACGTCTTTGCCGGTGTTGGCGAGGCCGTTGCAGTCGTGGGTTGCGAGGCAGCAGCCGGGCTAGAAGGCTGCTCTGACGCGCCTGAAACGCCTATGCGGCGCTCGAGGCGGTCGAGGCGAGCGAGGCTGCCAGCTTCTGAATCTGAGGCGGCCGGAACCAGAACCCTGGCACACATGAGCTCGAGCTGAAGCTTCGGGCTGGTTGCGCCAGACATTGAGTTGAGGGTTTCGCTGACGACCTCTGAGGCGTGGGTTAGCGAAGACATGCCGAAAGCAAAAGCCTGAGTTGTGAGTTTTTCGATCTCATCGTTTGGAACACCGCGAAGCACTGAGCCGGCGTTGGTGCCAACGGCAAGAACGACAATCAAGTCGCGAAGGCGCTCGAGCAAATCTTCGACAAAACGTCTCGGGTCTTGACCGGTTTGAATAACCGAGTCAACGCTTGCGAAAACCGCTGCCGAATTCTTTGCGGCGAAGGCATCGATGACCGAATCGAGCAGGGTGCCGTGGGTGAAACCGAGCAACGCTACCGCACGGTCGTAGCTCACCTTGCGGTCGTCGCTGCCGGCCATAAGTTGGTCGAGAAGCGAAAGCGAGTCACGAACCGAACCGCCACCGGCGCGCACAACCAACGCGATAACGCCCGGCTCAACAGTTACGTTTTCTTCTTTGCAGAGCGACTCGAGATATTCGTGCATCTGCGCAGGTGGCACCAACCTAAACGGATAGTGATGAGTGCGCGAACGAATGGTTGAAATAACTTTGTCTGGCTCGGTGGTCGCGAAGATGAACTTCACGTGGGCAGGCGGCTCTTCGACAATCTTGAGTAGCGCATTGAAGCCCTGCGGTGTGACCATGTGCGCTTCATCCAAGATGAAAATTTTGTAGCGATCGCGCGCCGGTGCAAAAGCCGCTCGTTCGCGAAGGTCGCGGGCATCATCGACACCGTTGTGACTCGCGGCGTCGATTTCAACAACGTCGAGCGAACCACTGCCATCGCGTGAAAGTTCGATGCAACTCGGGCACTTGCCGCATGGGGTGTCTGTTGGCCCCTCTGCGCAGTTCAAACAACGCGCGAGGATGCGTGCCGAGGTGGTCTTGCCGCAACCGCGCGGGCCTGAAAACAGATAAGCGTGGTTCACGCGATCGTTGCGCAGAGCCGTCATTAGCGGGGTGGTTACCTGGGCTTGCCCGATCAGCTCGGCAAACGCCTCTGGGCGATATCGGCGATAAAGGGCGGTAACCATTTGTTGAGCCTAACCCTCTCTGCTGACAGTGCTGAAGAACTCCCCGCACACCCGCCAGAGCCCAGTTACCCTTGCTGCATTTCTGCCCTGGGGGAGTTAGCCGAGGTGACGCCGCACGGGGAGTCCACGCTAAGTTTACCCGTTCGGGCGGGGCGGCAGATTAGCTGAGGTGCTGCTGCAGCTTCTCGAGCAACCCGTCGACATCGGCTTCGGTGGTGTCCCAGGCGCACATCCAGCGAACCTGACCGGTCTCTTGGTTCCACACGTAGAAGCGGTAATCCTGCTGCAGTTTCTCGGTTAGCCAAGCTGGCAAAACCGGAAAGACGGCATTAGCTTCGGCCGGGTTTTCAACCGAAACCTCCGGGTGCTTCGCCGAGATTCGCACAACACCTTCATAGAGTCGTGCGGCCATCGCGTTTGCGTGTCTTGCGTTGCTCAAAGCCACAGCTGCATCGTTTTCAAATAGGGCAATCAGCTGCGCAGACATAAAGCGCATCTTCGACGCCAACTGCATCGAGGTCTTGCGCAAAAACGGCATCGCCTCGGCGAGTGCTTTGCCGCGCGGTGAAGTGACATCTGTTATGACAACCGCTTCGGCCGCCATGGCGCCGATCTTTGTGCCGCCGAGCGAAACCAAGTCGACGCCGACATCGGTGGTGAACTGTCTGAACGACACCCCGAGCGCGGCAGCCGCGTTTGAAATTCGTGCTCCGTCGAGGTGCAAAAGCAAGTTGTGCTTATGAGCCATCTCTGCGATTTCGCGAATCTCTTCAACCTGGTAAAGCGTGCCCATCTCAGTGGTTTGAGTGATGCTTACAACTCCCGGCTGAGCGCGGTGCACAACTCCCATGTCGAAAATCTGCGAGGCCACCTGCTCGGCGGTGATTTTTCCGGTCGAGGTCGGCACTGTCCAGAGTTTGAGGCCGGCCATCTTCTCAGGCGCTCCACCCTCATCTGCATGGATGTGTGCGCTCGACGCGCAGATCACGGCCTCCCAACGGTTTATCGCTGCCTGAAGTGCAACCACGTTTGCGCCGGTTCCGTTGAAAACCGGAAACCCGAGTGCGTTGGGGCCAAAAAGCTCGAGAATCATCTCGTCGAACTTGCCGGTCACCGAGTCTTCACCATAGGCAACCTCATGACCTTCGTTCACCGCCGCCATCGCAGCCATCACGGCACTGTGCACACCGGCGTAATTGTCGCTCGCAAATCCGCGCTTGTTTTTAGTCACTTAGTTCTCCTCGGGAATGCTTACTTGTCGGTCTTCGAACGGGGTCGACAGAATAATGGTGGTGCGGGTTGAGACGTTGGCCACGGTTCTAATCTTGCCCAGCAGTTGCTCGAGTTCGGCCGGTTCGGCCACGGCAACCTTCACGATGTAAGACTCAACCCCGGCAACCGACCAGCAGCTCTCGATCTCGGGCATTTGCTCTAGCTTTTCGACGATGTCGTCTGGCCTGGCCGGGTCAATCGGGGTTAGCGAAACCAAGGCGTTCAAAGCCAAGCCCACGGAACGATTGTCTATTTTGGCGCGGTAGCCCGTGATTACCCCTCGAGACTCGAGACGCTTGATTCGCTGGTGCAGCGTTGAGCTGGCGATTCCGAGACGCTCAGAAAGCTCGGTGAGCGAGAGGCTCGAGTCGCTGCCTAGCTGCTCAACGATTTTCTTGTCTAGAGGTTCCATGTCGAAAGTATGCCAGTCTCTCGTCACCTAAGCGGTGATGCCCTTGGTCGAATCGATAACGCTCGAAAGCTTTCTGTTTAGAGTCTCGAAGAATACGTTCAAGGGAAACTCATCGTCGAGAACCAAATTCACCATGCCCTTCAACTCGCCATCGGTTGGCAGGTGTTCAAAACCCTTCGCCCAATTCGATGCCGGATGCGGTTGCACAAGCGAAGTCACAAACTCGTATGCCGAAATCCACTGCGCGAGTCGTGAGCGATTGATGCCGTCGTGGTAAAGCTGCTCAACCAGTTCGCAGAGCACAACAACTTCGCGAGTCACGGCATCCCAGTCGAATGCGAGGCGGTTGTCTGTCCAGTGCAGTGCGCCGGTTTTGTGCAGGTGAGCAAAAATGATTTGTCCACCCAGGCCGTCGTAGTTGCGCACGCGCCCACCGGTAATCGGAAAACGGAATAGTCGATCAAAGAGAATTGCGTAGCGCATGTACTTCGCGAGCGGGTCTCCATCGGCCTCGAGCGCGAGAGTCTCTCTAAAGGTTGATAGGTCGCACCGAAGTTCTTCAAGCGCATACATCCAGAACGGCATGCGCTGCTTAATCATGAACGGGTCGAAAGGCAGGTCACCGCGCGAGTGAGTTCTGTCGTGAATCAAATCCCAGAGCACAAAGGTCTCTTGGGCGAGCTGCTGGTCGCAAACCAAACGCTCGGCATCGGCAGGCAGAGGCAGGTATAGCAATTCGCGAGCCGCAGCGCTCACGCGGCGAAAACGTGCCGCTTCACGATCGCAGAAGATGCCGCCCCAGAAGTATGTAGCCAGTTCACGCGTGGCAACTGTCTCAGGAAAGAACACTGCCGAGTTGGTGTTGTAGCCCTCGGTGAATGCCACAAATTCGATGGGTATAAAGGCCGGATTGTTGTACTTGCGCTCTTTCTCGGCCAACCAATCGGGCCAGAAGGTGTTGATTACAACGGCCTCGAGGTTGCGGTTCGGGTTGCCGTTCTGCGTGTACATCGAGAAAACAGCCAGATGTTTCACGTTGTTTTGGCGGCACTGGTCGGGCCTGAATAGCTGCAACGAGTCGTAGAAATCTGGGATGCCGAACGAGCCTGCGCGCCAGCGGTTGAGGTCGGCTTTCACAGCCTCGAAGTAGGCGGCCTGGTGGGCAAAGTCGCCACTCAGCGCATCGACGCATGCGAGCACATCATCGAACAATTCGCCTGCTCGCTTGTGATCGTGTTCGCCGCCATCGATTGAGCCATCCTTGGCCTGCATCGGGCGCAATTCTTCAATCGCTTGCTGCAGCTTTATCCAGTTTGAATTCGAAACGATTGCGTTGGTGTCTTGCTTGGTGTTTGACAAACTTGCCACGCGAGCGTTTGACAGCCAGCCAGCGATGTTTAGCCAAAACTGTTTGTTGTCGCAGTCGGCGATTGAGTCGTCTCCAAAAAGATCTGAGTCGGCTAGCACAACAACGCGACCTTTGCCGTGCTTTACGGCAACTCCAAGCACAGCGTTCTCTGGCAGAGCCGATTCACTCGAGCGCAGAATAACTTCAGCAGTTGCCGTCTCATCAACTGTGAGCACTCCGGCGCGATACAACGCAACCGATTCAACTTTGAATGCAAAGTCAGACTCGGTGAGTCGCTCAAACTCTGGCTTTACCCAGGTTGCAACTTCTTTGAAACAGTTCTGCGCATCTTGCACGGTTGCGTTTTCAATCGTCACACCGAAGCGCTTGGCCAACTCGGCAAAATTGTTTCCATACTTCGGCTGCTCGGTTTCGGCGAGCAAAAGCAGTGCTCCGCCCTGTTGCACAAAATTCTCGATTGCCGAAAGTTCGTTGCCTGTGAACACCGGCGAACCTACAGCAATGGTTTGCTCCCACTCGGGCATCGATGCGTGCGGAATCACAAGAACATCGGCAGCGCTCAAAGCCTCTGCAGAGATCAGTCCGGCTTCGTGCAGACGAATCTCGAAACCGTTCGCTTCAGCGGCGGCGGCCATGTTGGCAAAGCTCGCGTCGGCAGCATTCGCCGGATTCAGCTCTGCGGCCACCTCTGGTCGCACAGCCCAGGCCTGTCGGTGCGCCTGGTCAATCAGAATTCGGGCTGTTTTCCGCATTTTTATCCTTATTCACGCAAATTCTTCGGCTTACGCATCAAGTTTATGGATTATCTGCGTTTTCGCCAACAGCTTTGCTAGCCAGATCGTGGTCTGCGCCGGATTCTGGCGATTTCTTCGCGGTTAGACTTAGGCGGTTGTGGCAGCCGGTTACAACCCAGGAGAATTCGCCTAGCGAGCTCCGAGCGCGGTGCCTAGTTATGGCAACGCGGTGAGCGAGACCACCGAAGGTGTCGATATACTCACGCACGAGCAACAAAGTTTTATCCCAGGAGAATTCGCCTAGTGGCCTATGGCGCGCGCTTGGAAAGCGCGTTGGGTGCA
>CAZSRJ010000022.1:0-9324 GCA_964609235.1 uncultured Rhodoluna sp. | reverse complement strand
AGGTCAACGTAGTAGTCGGCCTCGATGCCACTAGAGAGAGTGACCCTGCCGTGAACTACCGCAAGTTCTTTGATGAGTTCTACGAGACGCGAGTGCTGGGCTGAGGTCATGCCATAAGTTTAACTAATGCGCATCGCCACCTGGAACGTGAACTCGATTAGAACACGAGTTGGTCGAGTGACCGACTGGCTGCAGCGTTCAAACACCGATGTCTTGGCCATGCAAGAAATCAAGTGCAAGCCAGATCAGTTTCCTTACGCACCCTTCGAAGAAGCTGGTTACAAAATCACCATGCACGGCTTGAACCAGTGGAACGGCGTTGCCTTTGCCAGCCGAATCGAAGCCGAAGACGTTGAGATTGGCTTCAGCGGAATGCCCGGATTCGGCAAAGACCTGGCCGAAGAGGCGCGAGCCATCGGTGCAACCTTCGACGGTGTGCGACTCTGGAGCCTATACGTGCCGAATGGCCGAGCAATTGACGACCCACACTACTCATACAAGCTCGAGTGGCTCGACCGCCTAGCCGGCAACGTTGCCGAATGGGTCGAACACCAGCCAGATCAGCCACTGGCACTAATGGGTGACTTCAACATCGCGCCCCTAGACACGGATGTCTGGGACATCGACTTTTTCGCAGGGCAGACCCACGTAACCCCCGCCGAACGACAGGCCTTTGAAGCCTTCGAGCAGATCGGGTTGCGCGATGTGGTTCGCGAGCGCATTCCAGAGGGCTACACCTACTGGGATTACCAGCAGCTAAGGTTTCCGAAGAACGAGGGAATGCGCATCGACTTCATTCTGGGCTCAGAGCCATTCGCCGAGCGGGTTACCGAAGCGGTGATTGATCGCAACGAGCGAAAGGGCGAAGGCCCGAGTGACCATGTTCCGGTGGTCGTAGACATCAGCTAGGTGCTAGGTCAGCGGTTGGCCTTGGCTGCCATCCAGCGTTTTCTTTCGCTCTCGCTCATCTTCTCAATGGCGTAACGCAGCATGGTTCGAGGCATCGTCGCCGCGTGCACATGCAAAAACGCCCGAAGCATCTCGATGTCGCGTTTGCCAACCTCACGAATCACCCAACCAACAGCCTTGTGAATTAGGTCGTGCTCATCATCGACAAGCAACTCGGCTATCTCGAGCGACTCATCGAGGCTGCCCGCACGAATGAAGGCAAAGGTAAAGATGATGGCAGACCGGCGCTCCCACAGCTTTTTCGACTTTGCTAGTTTCGTCATGAAATCTAGCGCGTCACTTCGACCGACTAACCAGCCACCCATGCGGTGCGCTGAAGCGTCAACGAGATCCCAGTTGTTTATGAAACCTCCGCGCAGCAGTTTCATCCAGGCGTCGAAAAGTTTTTTGCGTTGTTGCTGATCTTTCGATTTATCGAATTGATTTACGAGAATAACCAGAGCGCAGAGTCTGTGCTCGTGAATCGGTGATTGACCGAGCACAACAATTTCGTCAAGGGGCAGTGCAGCAAATTGCGCGGCAACCTTGCGCGTGTTTGGAACAGTTGCACCGATGAACCGATCGCCCTCGCCATACTCGCCCGGGCCGGTTCGAAAAAACCAAAGTTGATCGTGCGCACGCGCTGGCAAAGCGAAAGCCGCCAGTGCGTTTTTTACACTGACGGCTTTCACTGCTTGTTTACCAAGAGAGATTATTCAACGTTTCCAATTACCACCAAGGTGTCACCAGCGGCTGGCTTGAAAACGGTGGTCTTCGCAGGGTTCATGCGAACTCCGGTCGAACCATCGTCGGTCTTATCAGAGGCAACGCGGTAACCAATTGCCGAATCTCCGTGTGCACGAGCAATTGCAACTAGCTCTGCAAAGTCAATGTCTTTGCCGAGTGGTGCGTAGTGCTCGATTGGCTTCACGTTGATGGCTGCACCGTCTGCGTCGAATAGGTCTTCAAACACCGGAGCGAGTCCTGGGTTCTCTGAAACCTGAGCGATAAGCAGTGCGGCTAGGTTGTCGCTAACAACAAGGTCGTCGGCTGCTGCGACTCGAGCGAGTTCAACCTTGCGAGAGTCGAGAATCTCGGCCACGAGCCTGGTTGGCTCAACGTTGTTGCCCTGAGCTTCGAACAGCATGTTCATCTGAAGCATGGTCAGCATGGTCTGCGCGTCGGCTTCGGCCTCGCTAATCGCGTTGCGGTATCCAAGGATGATGACCTCGTTGTACCTCTTTGCAGAGGCTGCAGCGATTAGCTCGTCGATGTCGCCTTGCACAGACGCATAGCTAACCTTTACTGCACCGAACTTCAGCGAGGCTAGTTCTGCCGGATCGACAAACTTGTTTTGCGCAACGATGTGCACAGACGAGCCCTTTGGCAAGTAGGCGGCTAGCTCGTTGATGACCGAGCGGCCCATCGACGACCAGCCGATAACCAAGATGTGCTCTGGCTTGCGAACGATTGGCTTGCCGGCGGTGAACTTCTTCTTTGCCAGATCGTCACGAACGCCGGTGTAGATGACCTTGTCGTCATCTTCTGCAATCGCAATCAACTTGGTCGTTGCGGTGAGCTTCGTCTTCATGTCTGGGTTGATCATGGTGACGCCCTTGTCATTCACGATTCCGATAACCGAAGCCTCGTTGAATGCGAGAAGTGCGTCGCCGTAAGTTTTGCCAGCGAGCGCAGGAACCGTGTGGAAGTAAATCTCGTCACCATCGAAGTCGAGTAGGTCGAGAACCACAGCCGTCAAACCTGGCTGACGTGAAGCCTGCGCGGTAACGCGAGCAATGATGTCGTGCGAACGCACCGAAATAACTCGGCCGTTGGTCGCAGACTCAAGCGCTTCAGCTGTGTGCGGGTCGTCTACTTCGGCAATGATTCTGGTCTTTGGGTTCGCATTAAGCGACTTCACCGAAAGAACTGTCGAAACGATTACCGCATCGCCACTCTCGTCTGAATCAAGAATGATGATTGACTTCGCACCTGCAACGTTTGCGCGAGCAAGGTCTGCTGGGTTGCTTACGTCACCCGTGCGAGTAATCACCTTGAGCTTGCCAAGGTTCTCTGCGCGAGTTGCAATCTCCGAGTCCATCTTTTCGCGTGCAACTTCTGAGAAGATGACAACCTTTGGCTTGCGCTGGTTTTCACCGGCGATTGCGAGTTCTTTAAGAATTGGAAAAACGCGGTTTGACCATCCGAGAATTAGGGTGTGGTCTGATTCGATAACTGCACTCTTGCCAGCCTTTAGGCGCGCAACTGCACGCGTGATGGCTGCCGAGATAAAACCGATTACAGCACCGCTGATTGCGACACCGATGCCCCAGTAGATGAAGTTGAGAATCTGAGTGCCCCAGGCGTCAACGCTTCCGGTGCCGAGAATCTTTGTGAACGCGGCCCAGTACTGAGTGAAATAGCTGTCTGCAGGCAGCGGATCGGTTAGCACCTTGATGCCCGCAATTACTGCGGTCAAGGTGGTCATAACAAACGCTAGAACCACGATTGCTAGGAACACGTAGCCTACGAATGCACCCGCCCTAGAGAGCGAGTTGTCGAAGTTGTAACGCAGTCGCTTTCGCAGACTTACTTTTACAACGATTGGTGCATCGGGCTCGCCCTGAGCACCCTGGCCATATGTGCGGGGTTCTTTGTTTTCAGACATGCGAAAAGTTTAGCCAAATGGCCAAACTTTTCTAGCGGGTCAGGTTTTAGAGAGCGGTTAGGGTGTCTTCGCCAGGCTCGACAATCAGGGTCACGCCGTCGCTAGCCACATCGACCCGAACCAGCGAACCATCATGGATAGCCCCGGCCAGCAAGAGATTGGCTAGCTGGTCGTCTATCTGCTGTTGCATCAGGCGACGCAGCGGTCTGGCACCGTAGACCGGATCGAATCCGTGGTCTGCAAGCCAGGCGCGAGCCGCCGGTGTAACGGCAAGTTGCAGCCTGCGCTCCGCTAAACGTTCGCTTAGACGATCAATATTTAGTTCAACGATTTGACCCAGCTCGCTGCGGTCTAGAGCGCTGAAGATGACGATATCGTCGAGTCGGTTTAAGAACTCGGGCTTGAAGTGGCTGCGCACCACGTGCATCACACCCTCGCGGCGCTCTTCGTCGCTGAACTGCGGGTCGATAAGCAACTGCGAACCTAGGTTTGAGGTCATGATGAGAATCGAGTTTCTGAAATCGACAGTTCGGCCCTGGCCGTCGGTTAGGCGGCCCTCGTCGAGAACCTGAAGCAAGACGTCAAAAACCTCTGGATGAGCCTTCTCAACCTCGTCGAGCAAAATCACCGAGTATGGTCGGCGTCGAACCGCTTCGGTTAGCTGACCGCCCTCTTCGTAGCCGATGTATCCCGGTGGTGCGCCAAGCAATCGACTGACGCTGTGCTTCTCACCGTATTCGCTCATGTCGATGCGAACCATCGCCTTGTCGTCGTTGAACAAGAAGTCGGCAAGGCTCTTGGCCAGCTCTGTCTTGCCAACACCGGTTGGGCCCAAGAACAAGAACGATCCGGTCGGACGATTCGGGTCACTAATGCCCGCCTTCGTGCGACGCACGGCATCGCTAACCGCCTTGACCGCGCGCTTCTGCCCGATGAGACGCTTACCCAGCTCTGCTTCGAGGTTCAAGAGTTTCTGCGATTCGCCAGCAAGCAGGCGTCCGGTTGGAATTCCAGTCCAGGCACTAACCACCGCTGCAATGTCGTCTTCACCGACCTGATCATTTACCATTCGATCGGTGTCATTTGCCTCGCTCTGTTCGGCATCTGCGAGCTGCTTTTCGAGAGCAGGAATCTCTGCATACAAAAGCTTCGATGCCTTTTCAAGATTTGCCTCGCGTTGCGCTTTTTCTGCTTCGATGCGCAAAGAATCGAGTTTGGTTTTTAGGTCACCGATTTTGTTTAGCTCTGCTCGCTCGGTTTCCCAGCGAGCAGAGAGGTCTTTTAGGTTTTCGCTCTTGCTAGCAAGTTCTTCGCGAAGTTTTTCTAGGCGGTCTTTTGAGGCCGCATCTTTTTCTTTTGCCAGCGCGAGTTCTTCTAGTTTGAGTCGGTCTACCGAACGACGCAGTTCGTCAATCTCAACCGGAGCGCTGTCGATCTCCATGCGCAGTCGCGATGCCGCTTCGTCAATTAGGTCGATTGCCTTGTCTGGCAATTGCCTTCCGCTGATGTAGCGATTCGAAAGCGTTGCGGCAGCAACCAAAGCATTGTCTGCGATTGCAACTTTGTGATGAGCTTCGTAACGCTCTTTCAGGCCGCGAAGAATCGCGATTGTGTCGACTACCGAAGGCTCGCCAACGAAGACCTGCTGAAAGCGTCGCTCAAGCGCTGGGTCGCGTTCGATGCGCTCACGATATTCATCGAGAGTTGTTGCGCCAATTAGCCGCAACTCACCGCGCGCGAGCATGGGCTTGAGCATGTTAGACGCGTCCATCGAGCCATCGGCCGCGCCGGCACCCACCAGGGTGTGAAGCTCATCGATGAAGGTAATCACTTCGCCCTCGCGAGCGTTGATCTCGGCGAGCACGGCCTTTAGCCGCTCTTCAAACTCGCCACGAAACTTTGCGCCGGCAACCATTGCGGCTAGGTCAAGACTGATTAGCTGCTTGCCCTTTAGGCTCTCTGGCACGTCACCGGCAACGATTCTCTGGGCCAAGCCCTCAACCACTGCGGTCTTGCCTACACCCGGTTCACCAATAAGAACCGGGTTGTTTTTGGTGCGGCGACTTAGCACCTGCGACACTCGGCGAATCTCGGCATCGCGACCAATCACCGGGTCGAGTTTTCCGGCCTTGGCGACGTCTGTGAGATTAACTCCGAACTGCTCGAGGGCAGATTTTTGTTCTTGCTGCTGATTCATTTGCTACTCCTTTCGCGAAGGTTTACTTCGCACGCCACAAAACAACCGAGGTTGATTTGCTTGGGCGTTTGCCGCGAGTCAAACTCACGACACCTTGATCACCGGCAGCAAACACGCGTGCTCCTGGTCGGTTCATCAATTCGTTTGCCAGTGCCTGTTCTAGATCGCGCACGCGTTTGGCTAGTTCGGCATTGGTGTTTTCTAGTTCGAGAATTCTGCGAATTCCTTCTAGGGTGATTCCCTCTGCGCTCAGTCGTGCAATCTCACGCAGCTGGGCGATATTGCGCATTGTGTAGCGGCGAGACTTTCCGCCGGTTCGACCTGGCACCACAAGACCCATGCGGTCATACTGGCGCAGCGTTTGCGGATGCATAAACGCAAGCTCGGCCGCAACAGTAATTGCGAACATCGGGGTGTTTTCGTCTAGTTGCTCCACAATCACTCCTTAGAGAAGTCCGGCTCGAAGCAGAATGTCTGCGCGTGGATCTTCGTCGGGCAGTTCGGCTTCGAACTGTTCCAACGCTTTCTTAGCTTTGTCGTTAACGTGACTTGGCACGGCAATCTCAACTGTCGCCAAAAGATCACCGGTGTGCTTTGCGGTGGCAACGCCTCGACCCTTGACTCTCAAAACTCGACCGTTGGGTGTGCCTGCAGCCACCTTGAGCTTCACCGGTTCGCCACCGAGGGTTGGCACCAAGATGGTTGCACCCAAGACCGCCTCAGAGAAAGTCACCGGCACAATCACACGGATGTTGTCTCCGTCGCGAGTAAAGACCGGATGTGGTTTCACGGTGCAGTTGATGATCAGGTCGCCAGTTGGCCCTCCGTTTGGGCTCGCCTGGCCTTTGCCGCGCAGGCGAATCTTCTGACCGTCGCTAACTCCGGCGGGAATGTTCACCGAGACATCCTTGCCGCCGATGTTCACCTTTATAGACGTGCCCTTGACGCCATCGATGAAGTTCAGGGTGGTGTTCATGGTCAGGTCGGCACCCGGCTGCGGCCCAAACGAGCCGCCAAATGGGTTGCCGCCGCGGCCGCCACCGCCAAACAGGTTAGAGAAGACATCTTCGAAGCCGCCGCCAGCGCCACCCGGAAATCCGCCCGGAAAGCCAGCGCCCGGGCCGGCACCGCCGGTAAAGCGAGCTCCGCCGCCCATGGCTCGAACTGCGTCGTATTCCTTGCGCTGCTCGGCATCAGACAAGACGCTGTAGGCCTCGCTGATTTCTTTGAAGCGAGCCTCAGCCTTCGAGTCACCCGGGTTTGAGTCTGGGTGGAATTCACGCGCTAGCTTGCGGTAAACCTTCTTGAGCTCAGCGTCAGACACACCCTTCGATACACCGAGGATCTTGTAGAAGTCCTTGTCGAACCAATCCTGATTTGCCATCTTAACTCTCGGTAGGAATGAACACCGCAACCATCGCTGGTCGCAGCAAACGCTCGCCGAGCATGAAGCCCGGCTCAACAACATCGGCGATAACCGTCTCGGTCACATCGGCGCTTGGAGTTTGAACCAGAGCGTTGTGAATCTCTGGATCAAACTTGTCGCCCTTGGCTCCAAAAGACTTGAGGCCAAACTTGTCGCCGGCATTGCGCAGCTTTGTAACAACAGCAAGAAAAGGTGAGTCAACTAAATCGCCGTGCTTCTCTGCGCGCGACAAATCGTCTAACGCAGGCAACAGTGCACGGATGACTTCTGCGATTGCATTGTTGCGAGCAACATCGCGATCGCGTTCGACTCGGTTCTTGTAGTTGACAAACTCGGCCTGCAGTCTTTGCAAGTCGGCAAGTAGCTCTGCCTCTTTGCTCGCCGGCTCGGCAGCATTAAGGATGTCATCAACCGTTAGCGGCGAGGCATCGTCGGTGCCAGAGGTGTCCTCTGAAACAAATTGCGAAGCATCATCAATTTCAGAGGATTCCTCGGCACCAGGGTTGTTTGTGTCTTCAGACATTCTTATTTCTTGTCTTCGTTCTCGTCATCGACTACTTCTGCATCAACAACATCTTCAGCCGAAGCCTCTGGTGCTGCTTCGCCTTCTGGCTGCTGCTTGTAGATCTCTTCGCCGAGTTTCTGCTGAGACTGAACGAGTGCTTCGAATGCGGTCTTCACTGCATCGAAGTCATCGCCAGCAAGTGCGCTCTTCAGTGCGTCGACATCGGCCTGCACAGAAGTCTTCACGTCTTCTGGCAGCTTCTCGTCGTTGTCTTTGATTAGCTTCTCGGTTTGGTAAACAAGCTGCTCTGCGCTGTTGCGAGTCTCTTGCTCTTCACGACGCTTCTTGTCTTCTGCCGCGTGCTCTTCGGCCTCGCGAACCATGCGCTCAATGTCTTCTTTCGGAAGCGACGAGCCGCCGGTGATAGTCATCGACTGCTCCTTGCCGGTGCCCTTATCCTTGGCGCTCACGTGCACGATGCCGTTGGCGTCGATGTCAAAGGTGACCTCAACCTGCGGCACACCGCGAGGGGCAGGTGCGATTCCGGTTAGCTCGAAGTTCCCGAGTGACTTGTTGTCTTTGGTGAACTCGCGCTCACCCTGGAACACCTGGATAGAAACCGATGGCTGGTTGTCAGCTGCGGTGGTGAAAGTTTCTGAACGCTTGGTTGGAATCGCTGTGTTGCGTTCGATCAACTTAGTCATGATTCCACCCATGGTCTCTATGCCGAGAGATAGCGGAGTCACGTCGATAAGCAGAACGTCTTTGCGCTCACCCTTCAACACACCAGCCTGCAACGAAGCTCCAACCGCGACAACCTCGTCAGGGTTTACACCCTTGTTTGGTTCGCGTCCGCCGGTTAGCTGCTTTACCAATTCGGTAACCGCAGGCATACGAGTTGATCCACCAACGAGAACAACGTGTGCAATGTCAGAAACCTTTACGCCGGCTTCTTTGATTACATCGTTGAATGGCTTGCGAGTGCGCTCGAGTAGATCTGAAGTCATCTGCTCAAACTGTGCGCGAGTTAGAGTCTCATCCAAGTTAGCTGGGCCGTTCTCGGTTAGAGAAAGGTAAGGCAACTGAATGTTTGCGCTCATCGATTGAGACAATTCTTTCTTCGCCTGCTCGGCAGCTTCTTTCAAACGCTGCAATGCGATCTTGTCTTTCGAAACGTCAACACCGGTGGTCTCTTTGAACTTCTTAACTAGGTGCTCAACTACGCGAGCATCCCAGTCGTCTCCACCGAGGCGGTTGTCACCAGAGGTTGCACGAACCTGAATGGTTGAGAAGCCTTCGTCTTTTCCAACTTCGAGAAGTGAAACGTCGAAGGTTCACCACCGAGGTCGAACACGAGAATTAGTTCGTCTTCTTTACCCTTGTCGAGTCCGTATGCAAGTGCTGCAGCGGTTGGCTCGTTGATGATGCGAAGAACGTTTAGTCCGGCGATCTCGCCGGCATCCTTGGTTGCCTGACGCTCTGCGTCGTTGAAATAAGCAGGAACGGTGATGACTGCGTCGGTGACTGCCTCGCCAAGGTAGGTCTCTGCGTCGCGCTTTAGCTTTGCCAAGATGCGAGCC
>CAZSRJ010000021.1:2055-9799 GCA_964609235.1 uncultured Rhodoluna sp. | reverse complement strand
CATGGGTTGCGGTGACGTCTATCGCATGGTGCCTCAACTGCTTGAAGCGCTCGAGTTCGGGCACACCAAAGGCGTTGAGATCACAACCGGTCCGCTAGGTCAGGGTTTGGCATCTGCTACCGGCTTTGCTTATGCCGCTCGCTTCGAGCGCGGCCTATTCGACCCGAATGCTAAAACCGGCGAATCGCCTTTTGACCACTTCGTTTATGTCATCGCCGGCGATGGCGACATGCAAGAAGGAGTAACGGCCGAAGCCGCATCGCTTGCCGGTCATCAGCAGCTGGGCAATCTCGTTGTTATCTACGACTCGAATCAAATCTCGATCGAAGACGACACCGACATTTCATTCACGGAGTCTGTTAACGACCGCTATCAGTCTTACGGTTGGCACACCCAGACAGTCGACTGGAAGAAGACCGGCAACTACGTTGAAGATCTCGAAGAGTTGTATGCGGCGATCGAAAGAGCCAAGGCTGAGACAACCAAGCCATCGCTAATCATTCTTCGCACAATCATCGGTTGGCCTTCTCCAAAAAAGCAGAACAGCGGAAAAATTCACGGATCAGCTCTCGGCGCCGAAGAACTCGCGGGTTTGAAATCGGTTTTGGGTTTCGACCCTGAGAAAACGTTTGAAGTCTCAAGCGAAGTCATCGAGCACACTCGCGGTTATCAGAGTCGCGCCAACTCGACTCGTGCCGAATGGCAGAAGTCATTCGATGCGTGGGCCGCGGCGAACCCAGAAGAGAAAAAGTTGCTCGATCGCGTTGTTTCGGGTGCTGCCCCAGCTCAAATCGAATCTGCCCTTCCAAAGTTTGAAGCCGGAACCGAGGTCTCTACTCGCGCTGCGTCTGGCAAGGTTATCAATGCGATTGCGGCAGTTATGCCCGAGCTTTGGGGCGGCTCTGCCGACCTGGCCGAGTCGAACCTAACCACGATCAACAGCGCCAAGTCATTCGTGCCGGCAGAGTGGTCGACCCACGAGTGGAGCGGTGACATCTATGGTCGCGTTCTTCACTTTGGAATCAGAGAGCACGCCATGGCTGCGATTCTCAACGGAATCGCGTTGCACGGAAACACTCGTGCATTCGGCGGAACCTTCCTGATTTTTAGCGACTACATGCGTCCGGCGGTTCGCCTTGCGGCACTGATGAAAACACCGAGCATTTTTGTCTGGACTCACGATTCTGTTGCGCTTGGCGAAGACGGCCCGACCCACCAGCCGATCGAGCAGTTGGCCACCCTGCGTGCACTTCCGCAGCTCGACATGGTGAGACCTGGCGATGCTAACGAGGTCGCCTACGCCTGGAAAACCATGCTCGAACGACGTGAGGGTCCGGCAGGCATTGCTCTAACCCGTCAGAACATTCCGGTGTTTGCACGCGGTGTCGCCGATGCAACCGGCACTGTTTTTGCCGGTGCCGAAAACACTTCGAAAGGTGCTTACACGCTCGTCGATGCTGCCAACGGTGCGCCAAAAGTCATCTTGATCGCCACCGGCTCTGAGCTTCAACTGGCGGTCGCAGCGCGCGAGAAACTCGAGGCCGAAGGCATCGCCACCCGCGTGGTTTCGGCTCCGTGCCTCGAGTGGTTCGAAGAACAAACTTCTGCTTATCGCGAGAGCGTGTTGCCAAAATCGGTTCTCGCTCGAGTCTCGGTAGAGGCAGGGCTCAGCCTCGGCTGGAGCAAGTACGTTGGTCCGTTTGGTCAATCGGTTTCAATTGAGCACTTCGGCGCGTCGGCAGATTACAAGACACTGTTCAGAGAATTCGGCATGACCGCAGACGCAGTTGTCGCAAAAGCGCACGAGTCTATTTCAGCTGCCAACTAAGCAACCAAAGAAAGCAAGGTTTCAAATGAATAGTCCCCTCGCTCAGCTCGCTGCCAACGGCGTTAGCATTTGGCTCGACGACTTGTCTCGCACACGAATTCGCAGCGGGCAGCTTGCCGAATTGATCGGTTCGCGTTCGGTAAGCGGCGTTACAACTAACCCGACTATTTTTGCCGGTGCACTGTCTAAAGGCGAAGGTTACGGCGAGCAGGTGGCGAGTTTGGCCGCCGCTGGCGCAGATGCCGCCAAGGCTGTGTTCGAAATAACAACACAGGATGTCGCTGAGGCTTGCGATGTGTTTGCTGGTGTTTATCGAGACACCAACGGTTTTGATGGTCGCGTGTCAATTGAGGTTGAACCCGAGTTGGCTAACGACACAGCTGGCACCGTGGCACAGGCTAAGGCGTTGTTTGCCAAGGTAAATCGCGAAAACGTGATGATCAAGATTCCTGCGACCAAAGCCGGCCTAGCGGCCATTACCGAGGTAATCGCGGCTGGCATCAGTGTCAACGTGACGCTAATTTTCTCTTTGCAGCGATACCGCGAAGTTATAGCCGCTTACATCTCGGGAATCGAGCAAGCCAAGGCAAACGGTCTCGACCTTTCGAAGATTCACTCGGTGGCCTCATTCTTTGTTTCGCGCGTCGATCTAGAAATCAACAAACGTCTCGAAGCCGTTGGCACAGCAGATGCCAGGTCGCTCATGAACAAGGCCGCCCTCGCCAATGCGAGACTCGCCTACCAGGTTTTCGAGCAGGAGTTCGCAAAGTCCGACTGGGCAGAACTCGCGCAGGCGGGCGCCAATGTGCAGCGACCGCTGATGGCCTCAACCGGTGTAAAAGACCCGGCACTTCTTGACACTCTCTATGTCACCGAACTGGTTGCAAAGCAGCTGGTAAACACGATGCCAGAAAAGACCATGGAAGCGGTTTTTGACCACGGAGTGGTTCCGGCTGACTCGATTACCAATCGCTACGAGGAATCAAACATGATTCTTTTGGCTGTCGCAGCAGTTGGCGTTGATTATGACGATGTAACAGAGCAGCTTGAGCGCGAAGGCGTTGACAAGTTTGTTGTCTCATGGAACGAACTGCTCGAGTCTGTCACTTCAGCGCTCGAAGCAGCCAAGTAAGGAACCAATGTCTTCTCTAAAAGTAGTAGCGGGCGGCTCAGCCGCGGCCGCCGTTGCCGCCAACATCGCGACTCTGGTAGCCGACAGAGTTGCCAGCCGAATCGCCGCGAAAGATTTCACTCTGTGGGGCAAAGACGCCGAAGCCGAGTCATCAATTCGACTTGGTTGGGTGACCTCGGCCGCAGATTCGCAACCGCTGGTTGCTGAGATTCTGAGCCTTCGTGAGTATTTTCTGACAATGGGTGTGAACCGTTTCGTGCTCTGCGGAATGGGTGGATCTTCGCTCGCTCCCGAGGTAATCACCCGCACGGCTGGTGTCGACCTAGTGGTTCTAGATTCAACCAACGCAGATCAGGTGGGCAGCGCACTTGCCGGCGACCTATCGAGAACCGCGGTTATCGTTTCTTCAAAGTCTGGTTCAACCGTCGAGACCGATTCGCAGAAGCGTGTTTTCGAAAAGGCCTTCACCGATGCTGGCATCGACAAGACAGATCGCATAATTGTGGTCACAGACCCTGGTTCGCCCATGGAGGCCGCAGCCAAGGCTGACGGCTATCGGGTTTTCAATGCAGACGCTACCGTTGGCGGTCGCTACAGTGCGCTCACAGCTTTTGGACTTGTGCCATCGGGGTTAGCGGGAGCTGATATTCAAGCGCTGCTCGATTCGGCAAACTCAGTTGCTTCGCTTTTGGCTGACGACAGCGAGAGCAACCCCGCACTGGTTTTAGGTGCTGCACTCGGTGCGACGCCCGGCGAATATGGAATTCGCGACAAAATCGGAATCGTCGCTGACGGAACAGCCATTGTTGGCTTCGGTGATTGGGTCGAACAGCTAATCGCAGAATCAACCGGCAAGCTCTCAAAGGGTGTTCTGCCGGTTGTGCTCACAAGCCAAAGCCCAGAATTGAAGAACGGTTTGGCAGATTTACTTTCAGTTCGAGTCGTAGCAGATGCAACTGCCGCTCGAGGCGACGAGGTGGCTGTATCGGGTGAGCTTGGCGCACAGTTCGTGCTCTGGGAGTATGCAACAGTTGTCGCTAGTCGCCTGATTGGCATAAACCCTTTCGATCAGCCAGACGTTGAATCGGCAAAGATCGCCGCTCGTGCAATGCTCGAACAACGTGATGAGATAGTTGAGCCCCTGTTCGAGGATGGCTCAATTGAGGTGCGGGCAAGCGCGCTAGATCTGGCCTCTGTCGACTCTGTCGAAGATGCAATAGCGGCACTCTTGAAGAAAATTGACGCCGATGACGGCTATCTTTCGATTCACGCCTACCTCGACCGAACATCTGTTGCAGAAGCCACCGAGCTGCGCGAACTAGCCGCGGCGAAGACCCGAAGACCGGTGACCTTCGGCTGGGCACCGCGCTTCTTGCACTCGACAGGTCAGTATCACAAGGGTGGGCCGGCCCAGGGAGTGTTTCTTCAGATAGTCTCTGCCGCCAAGAAAGACATCGCGGTTCCGGGGCGTGACTTCACGTTCGGTGAGCTAATTGCCTCACAGGCGGCCGGCGATGCGAAAGTCTTGGCAGACAAGGGCCGCCCGGTTCTTACGCTTACTCTTGCCGATGCTAAGTCTGGCGTTGCAGCGATTTCGAGAATTCTCGGCTAGAAAGTATTCGATGAGTCCAGTAAAGCTTGGCCCGGGTAATAACCCACTTAGAGACCCAGACGACAGGCGTCTAAACCGCATCGCTGGCCCGAGCAGCCTAATCATCTTCGGTGTCACCGGCGATCTGTCTCGCAAGAAGCTCATGCCGGCGGTCTACGACCTCGCCAATCGCGGTCTTCTGCCACCTGGATTCGCGCTTGTCGGTTTTGCCCGTCGAGATTGGGAGAACCAGGATTTCGGTCAAGTCGTGAAAGAAGCGGTTCAGCAGTATGCGAGAACGCCCTGGAACGAAGAGGTATGGAACCAGCTGTCGAGCGGAATTCGTTTTGTTTCTGGCGAGTTCACAGATGACGCGGCCTTCGACCGTCTTAAACAGACCATCGAAGACCTCGATGCACAGCGAGGCACCAACGGAAACCACGCCTTCTATCTTTCGATTCCGCCAAAGGCTTTCGAGATTGTTTGCCAGCAACTTTCACGAAGCGGTCTCGCTCAAGCAAAGCAGGATGAGTTTCGCCGAGTTGTCATTGAGAAGCCATTTGGTCACGACCTAGCTTCCGCGCGCGAGCTCAACTCGGTTGTCGAATCAGTTTTTCCTGCAGATTCGGTTTTCAGAATCGACCACTATCTCGGCAAAGAAACCGTGCAGAACATCCTTGCGCTTCGCTTTGCAAATCAGCTTTTTGAGCCGCTGTGGAATGCAAACTACATCGACCACGTTCAAATCACCATGGCCGAAGATATTGGTGTTGGCGGCAGGGCGGGTTATTACGACGGCATCGGGGCCGCACGAGACGTAATTCAGAATCACCTTCTGCAACTGCTTGCTCTCACCGCCATGGAAGAGCCCGTGTCTTTTGACGCAGCAGATCTGCGCGCCGAGAAAGAAAAAGTTCTATCTGCCGTAACTTTGCCAGAAGACCTTGGCTTGCACACGGCTCGCGGGCAATACGCCAGTGGCTGGCAAGGCGGTGAGCAGGTAACCGGTTTCTTGGCCGAAGAGGGCATGAATCCGAAGTCGGTTACAGAAACCTATGCGGCCATGCGTCTCGACATCAACACCCGTCGTTGGGCCGGCGTTCCGTTCTACCTGCGCGCCGGCAAGCGGCTTGGCCGACGAGTCACCGAAATCGCAGTGGTTTTCAAGCGTGCGCCGCAGCAACTCTTCGCCCAATCGCAGACCTCTGCATTAGGTCAGAACGCTCTCGTCATTCGCGTGCAGCCTGACGAGGGTGTCACCATTCGCTTCGGCTCAAAGGTTCCAGGCGTTGGCATGCAGGTGCGCGATGTGACAATGGATTTCGGTTACGGACACGCTTTCACCGAGGCGAGCCCCGAAGCCTACGAGCGCTTGATTCTCGATGTTCTACTTGGAGACCCACCGCTATTTCCTCGTCACGAGGAGGTCGAGCTCTCTTGGAAGATACTCGACCCAATTGAAGATTTCTGGGCCAAAAACGGCAAACCCGAACAATACCTGCCCGGAACCTGGGGGCCAGCATCAGCAGACGCGATGCTCAAACGTGACGGCCGAGCTTGGAGAATTCCGTGATCAAAGACCTGCCAAACACAACAGTCAGCAAGATTTCTAGAGCGCTCGTTGAACTTCGCGAGGAGGGCGGCGTTGTTGCTCTTGGGCGCGTGCTAACCCTCATTATTCAGACCAAGTTCAGCGGAATCGAAGACGCGGTCAAAGCCGCAAACGAGTCGTCGCGCGAGCATCCGTGTCGAATTATTGTGCTTGCCGAAGACGATTCAAAAAAGAAGAGCGAGTCGAAACTAGACGCGCAAATACGAGTTGGCGGCGATGCCGGCGCCTCTGAGGTAATCGTGCTGCGCGCGCACGGCGAGGTTGCCAAGCACTCGGCCGGATTGGTTACCGGTTTGCTTTTGCCAGACGCACCAGTTGTTGCCTGGTGGCCCGGTGAAGCCCCAGACGTTGTCTCTGCATCTCCGATTGGCAAAATTGCAACGCGACGCATTACTGATGCAGCATCGCAGGCTGATCCGCACGCATTCTTGAACAAGCTTTCGAAGAGCTACGCTCCTGGCGACAGTGATTTTGCATGGACCCGGCTTACCCTTTGGCGAGCTCAGCTAGCGGCTATTCTCGATCAGCCACCCTATGACCCAATCACCTCGGTTGAGGTCACCGGTGCCAGCGACTCCCCCTCAACCGACCTACTCGCCGCCTGGTTAGAGATGAAACTCAAAATAAAGGTCGAGAGAATTCGAACCAATCGTGGCAAAGCTGTCTCAGGCATTCGAGGAGTGAAGTTGATTCGCAAATCGGGAGATATTGAGATTGTTCGCAGGGCCGCCGATGTTGCCACACTAATTCAGCCAACCCAGCCAACTCGTGAGATATCTCTGCCACGCAGATCTCTTCGCGATTGCCTAAGCGAAGACCTGCGTCGCCTAGACCCAGACGATCTCTTCGGCAAAGTCATCAAAAAGGGTTTCGGTTCGCCAGTTAAGACCGCTTCGAAAAACAAAGCCGCACGATGAACGCGACAATCGTCAATCGGTTCAAAGACGCCGAGGGCGTGGCCGAGGCCGCTGCCGAATACTTCGTTACCCGACTAAGCGCTTTGCTCGAGCAGAAACCTGCGGTGCATGTCATGTTGACCGGCGGAACAGTTGGCATCGCTACCCTGGCCGCGATTTCGCGCCGTGAAGACGCTCACTTGCTCGATTGGGGGCGAGTTCACATCTGGTGGGGTGATGAACGCTACGTGGCTAGTGACTCAGATCAGCGAAACTCGGTGCAGGCCCGCTCGGCTCTGCTTGGCAAAGTAGCGATTGACGAGTCCAAGATTCACGAGTTTCCCGCCACAGACTCGGGTCTTTCGCTCGACGAGGCCGAGCATCTTTTTTCGGCTGAGGTATCGATTGTCGCTCCCAAATTTGATTTGGCCTTTGTAGGCATGGGCCCAGACGGCCACGTTTGTTCTTTGTTTCCCGGAAAGCCCACACCCGTGGCTGGCGCTTTGGTTATGGCCGAACACGATTCGCCGAAGCCGCCGGCCCAGCGCTTGAGTTTCACCTACGAGGCTATGAACACTGTTGCCGAGTTGATCTTCGTCGTTGCCGGTGCCGATAAGGCATCGGCGGTCAAGCAGGTCTTCGATGAGAGTGCAGAAAAACTTCCGGCTGCGAGAATTAGCGGAAG
>CAZSRJ010000021.1:0-2045 GCA_964609235.1 uncultured Rhodoluna sp. | reverse complement strand
CGGAAGTTTGAAAACAAGTTGGTTTATCGACCAAACCGCTGCAACCGAAAACTGGGGTTGCTAGTTACTTTTGGCGGCAGACTTCTTTGCGGCAGCTTTCTCGAGTTTCTCTGCTGCCAGAGCGGCAGAGGCGGCTGCAATTCTCTTGGCCTTGATTAGCGCGATGGCCTCTTCGAGAAGTTGTTTCGCTTCGAGTTCTGTGCGACGTTCTTTTACGTATGCCAAGTGAGTCTTGTAAGGCTCGTGCTTTGCGTTCGAAGGTGGGTTGGCCTGGTCTAGTCCGGCAGGCAGGCCACAGTTCGGGCAGTCAATTTCAACCGGAAGCTCTTCTAGCTCAACGTTCGATGCGAAAGCCGGGCTCTGCACGTGACCCATAACGCAGTAGTAATTTCTGACGATTCGATCTGCTTTGAAGCCACGATCTTCTTCACCCATCGGCCCTGCGCCAACGCGAGAACCGCGGATTGCTGATCCCCCGTTGGTAGCCAATTCTCTTCCTTAGACCAGTGCGAATCGGGTGAATAGGCCGAGGGTGATGATTACCACGATCCAGACGATGCCAAGGATGATGGTCACGCGGTTGAGGTTGCGCTCTGCTACACCCGATGAGCTCATGGTGCTGGTGACACCGCCACCGAACATGTCGCTTAGACCGCCACCGCGCCCCTTGTGCAACAAAATCAACAGGGTTAGCAAAAGGCTGGTGATAGCCAAAAGCACCTGTAGGGCGATCTGTAGAGCTGCCATTTATTCCTCAGTTTCTGAATCTAGAAAATTATACGCCGATGTGCTTCTGGAAGCGCGCTATACCGCTGAATTCATCGGCATCGAGGCTGGCTCCCCCGACCAAAACCCCGTCAACTTCTGGGCTTCTGAGGAATCCGGCGACGTTTGCGGCCTTAACCGAGCCGCCGTAGAGAATTCTGGTGGCAGCAGCAACCTCTGGTGAGTGCTCACTCGCAATCGCCTCGCGAATCTTTGAGCAGACGGCCGCGGCTTCTTCTGAGGTGGCCACCTTGCCGGTGCCGATCGCCCAGACCGGCTCATAGGCGATAACAAACTCACCGAGGTTGGCATGGCCGGCAAGTGCGGCGAGGGTCTGTCGCACGGGAACTGCAGCCTGACCCTCAGATTCAAGCTCCTCGAGAGTTTCGCCAACGCAGATTATCGGAACCAGCGAGTGCTTGAACGCAGCGGCGGTCTTCGCCTGAACGGTAGCGTCATCCTCGCCGTGATTTTGGCGTCGCTCGCTGTGACCAACCAGAACGTATTTCACGTCGAGCTTCTTCAAGAAAGCGCCAGAGATTTCGCCGGTGTATGCGCCGCTGTCGAATTTCGAAAGGTCTTGAGCACCGATGTGAATCTCAAACTTGTCAGCGTCGATAAGTGTTTGAACGGTGCGAAGGTCGGTGAACGGAGGAAAGACTGCCACTTCGGCACTCGAGTAGTCGTGAGCGGCATCTTTGAGCGACCAAGCAAGTTTTTGAACCAGTGCAATTGCCTGCTGGTGGTCGAGATTCATCTTCCAGTTGCCAGCGATTAGCGGAATGCGGTTAGTCATGATTTGATCTCTTCTCTAACTCTTTGCCTCAAGGCCCAAAACTTCAAGACCCGGCAGGTGCTTGCCCTCGAGAAACTCGAGACTCGCACCACCACCGGTTGAGATGTGACCGAATTGCGAATCTTCGAACCCAAGGATGCGCACCGCAGCCGCCGAGTCTCCGCCGCCGACAACCGATAGTCCGTGAACCTTGGTTAGTGCACCGGCAACCTCGCGGGTGCCGTTAGCAAACTTATCGAACTCAAAAACGCCCATGGGGCCGTTCCAGAAAACAGTTTTGGCTTCTGCAATCTCGCGCGCAAAGTTCGCTGCCGATTCGGGGCCAATGTCTAAACCGATTGCCCCCGCACCAAAAGTTGTGTCTTCGATCTGGTCGGCGGGCGTCACGAGGGCTTCTGCATCGGCAGCGAATTTGTTTGCCACCACTATGTCGGTTGGCAAGACAACCTCGACGCCGAGCTCAGCAGCCTTTGCCAAGTAAGCG
>CAZSRJ010000020.1:8765-10015 GCA_964609235.1 uncultured Rhodoluna sp. | reverse complement strand
CCAGTAGTTGCCAAAATTGCAAAGCGTCTTGGCGCTCTTACCGTTGGTGTTGTAACTCGTCCGTTTGCTGTCGAGGGAAAGCGCCGCGCAGAAAATGCAAACGCCGGCATCGAAGCTCTTCGCGCAGAAGTCGACACCCTAATTGTTGTTCCGAACGAAAGACTTCTTGATCACACCAACCAGTCGTTGAGCTTGGTTGAAGCCTTCAACATCGCAGACGATGTTTTGCGTGCGGGTGTGCAGGGCATCACAGATTTGATTGTGACCCCAGGGCTCATCAACGTCGACTTCGCCGACGTGCGATCTGTCATGCAGGGCGCTGGCTCAGCGCTTATGGGAATTGGCACCGCCAAGGGTGAAGACCGCGCAATTCGTGCCGCAGAGGCAGCAATCTCAAGCCCGCTTCTCGAAACCACGATCGATGGCGCTCACGGCGTTCTCATGCTGGTGCAAGGTGCTCAAGACATGCGCTTGCACGAGGTAAACGAGGCTGTACGAATGGTCAACGAGGCAGTCAGCCCAGAAGCCAATATCATCTTCGGTGCAACCATCGATGACACTCTCGGCGACGAAATCAGAATCACGGTTGTTGCAGCTGGTTTTGATCCGGCAACTCAGCGAACCAAGCCATACGAAAGAAAAGAAGAGTCGGCGAGATTGTTCGATTTGCCAACCTCGACGACTGCAGCGACAACCGCTGCGGCAGTTGCAGCAACTGCTGCGACCTTCGGATTCGACAACACCGCCGAGTCATCTTGGTCGATTGACCAGGTCTCTGATGCAACGGGAGTAATCGAAACCGTTGAGCCGCAAACGTTCAACCAGCAGAATTCAAACGAAGCAAGCGATTCGGCAAAACCTGCCGATTCTGGTTTCGGCGATGACCTGGACATTCCAGACTTCCTAAAGTAATCACCGATGTCTGAATTGGCAGAGCGCTACGGCGCTACCGTTGCTGCCATCGCCGAGCGGGCCAAGCTGGCTTCGAGAGCCGCCGACGAGATCAAACTGATTGTCGTCAGCAAGAATCACGGGCCTGACTTGGTGAGAGAACTTCACGCACTTGGGCAACGCGACTTTGGTGAAAATCGAGATCAAGAGGCCAAGCCAAAGGCCGAGCAGACTCAGGATTTGTCTGGCATTACCTGGCACTTTGTTGGTCAGCTTCAGTCAAACAAGGTTCGCTCGGCTCTCACCTATAGCCGAGTAATCCACTCGATCGACAGACCATCGCTGCTCAGTTCGATTCA
>CAZSRJ010000020.1:523-8755 GCA_964609235.1 uncultured Rhodoluna sp. | reverse complement strand
TCTGCAGAACTCCCAGGCGAGCGGCTTCATCCAGTTGAATCTCACGGATGATCCGGGCCGTGGCGGCGTGCAGCCCAAGGATTTGCTCGAGTTTGCCGAAAAAGCAGCTTCGGTCTCAAATCTCGAGATCTTGGGGGTTATGGGCGTCGCCGCCTTGGATCGCGACCCGCGCATCGATTTTGAGACCATCGCCGAGGCCAGCCAAAGCCTCAGGGGCCTTATTCCAAGTGCTGGCGCGATCTCGGCCGGCATGTCTCATGACTTCAAAGAGGCCATAGATTTTGGCGCGACACACCTAAGAATTGGCACGGTAATCACGGGTAAACGCAACCTTTAGTCATATCCTGAAGGTTAAGGTTTTTACACGAGGAGGACCATCATGGCTGGACTTATTACTTCTGTTAGCGGTTGGCTAGGCTTTGGCGAAGAAGCCGAAACCCCAACTTCGCGCCCAAGTCAGCAGACCGCCGAGCGCACGCCAAGCGTTAGCAAAATCACCCAGTTGCGCCCGCGTCGCGGCGCAGCCGAGCAACCAAACGAGATTTTCTCAATCGAACCAGACTCATACCTTGGCTCTGGCGAAGAGATTGCAAGCTACTTCCGTGAAGGCGTAACAGTTATTGTCAACATGGCCAAGCTCAGCGATGCTGAGTCACTGCGCATGGTCGACTTCATGTCAGGGCTCAAGCTGGCTCTCATGGGCAACATCAAGCGAATCACCAAGCACGTTTACCTACTTACTCCTGGTCACGTCGGCATCAACGACCCAGACCCGGCCGAAGAGGTTGTTGACGGCTTTCTAGTTCGCCCGTAACCCGGTGACGATTGTTCTGCTCGCCCTAATCTGGGCGCTACAGGTCTATTTCTGGGTATTGATCGCTCGCTTCTTTATCGATCTGGTTTTGACAACCAACCCGGCCTGGCGCCCGAAGGGGTTTCTTCTGATCCCCGTTGAAATTGTTATGACGATTACAGACCCTCCGCTGAAATTCGTTCGTCGTTTCATCAAACCGCTTCGTATCGGCTCAATTGCCCTTGATTTCGGTTGGACTTTGACTCTCTTGGCCACATCATTCCTCGAGAGATTCCTCAGGACTCTGCTCTAACCCACAGCCAATCTCTCGACTTCGCTTACTGGGGTAATCTTGAATAACCCGAACAAGAGAGGTCAAAATGCCGCTTACTCCAGAAGACGTAGTCAACAAGCGTTTTCAGCCGACTAAGTTTCGTGAAGGCTATGACCAAGACGAAGTAGATGACTTTCTCGACGAGATCGTCGTCGAACTGCGCAGGCTCAATCAAGAGAACGAAGATCTTCGCCAGCGCCTGCTTGCGTCTGAGGCCAGAATCGCCGAGTTGCAGAGAAGTGGCGCCGGCCTGGCAAATCAACTCACCTCTAGCGAACCATCCGTGCCTACCTTCGGTTCACTCACCCCGGTCAGTGAACCGACACCGAGCAGTTTTCCGGTGGCGACCGATCCGTCTCAAATCGACGGAAACAGCACAAACAATCTTTTGCAGTTAGCTCGCAAATTGCACGACGATCACGTTCGCGAGGGAATCAGCAAGCGTGACGCACTAATCGCAGAGGGTCACGCTACCGCCGCCCGTGTTATTCGCGAAGCAGAGGCGCAGCAGCGAGTTGAGCTAAGCAAATTCGAGCAAGAGCGTGCCATGCTTGAGCACACCATTCTCGAGTTGAAGAGTTTTGAGCGTGAATACCGCATCAAGATCAAGGCATACATCGAAGCCCAGCTCGCCGAACTCGAGCACCAGGCAACCAACGAGAATCCCAATGGCGGCGACACTAGCTCGTCGCGTTTCGCACAGAACCAACCAACATTTCAACTCGGCCAAAACCCAAGCGAACCTTTTTCTAGTTGATTAGGTCGCTTTAATTCATGTCAACTACATCTAGTCGACGACTCTTTACCGCAGTTGCCTGTTTGGCAATTGCTGGGTTTATCGCCACGATAGACCAAATCATAAAGAATCAAATCGTTACCGATTTCAAAATGTATGAGGTTAGACCATTCATCGGTGATCTAGTGAAGCTCACCTACGTTCTTAACGACTCAGCTGCGTTCTCTTTCGGTTTTGGTCTGACGGGCCTGTTCACGATTATCTCGAGCGCTGCAACCTTGCTTGTGATTTGGTTCATTACGGTGAAATCTAGGTCGACCATGTGGTCGGTGATTGCCGCGGTGCTTCTTGGCGGAGTGATGGGCAACCTCTTCGACCGACTCTTTCGCAGTCCGGGTGCCGGATTGGGAAAAGTCGTCGACTACATTCAGATACCTTTCAACTTTCCGATCTTCAACATTGCAGACATTGCGATCGTGTCGATGGCCATACTCGGTGCTTTGCTAGTGCTGTTCGGTTACGACATCGGCAAACCGGGCAAAGCCAAAGATGACTGAACGCCGCTTACTGCTGGTTCCACCATCGCTTGATGGTGAAAGAGCTGACGCGGCCCTCTCGAAAATGCTCGGACTGTCTCGCTCGGCATCAGCAGAGCTACTGCTTGCCGGTGCGGTGCTGAGCGCAACCGAAGTTGTGTCGAAATCGCAGCGGGTCACGGCAGAGCAGGTGCTTGAGGTCACGATTCCCGACCAACGCGACCCGCTGGCCGTCGAACCAACCGATGTGGCAGAACTTCGCATTGTTTATGAAGACACCGACCTGGTCGTGATTGATAAACCGGCGGGGGTCGCTGCCCACCCGTCTGTCGGCTGGAGCGGCCCGACAGTCGTCGGTGCGCTGATGGCCAAGGGCGTGCGAGTTTCAACATCGGGAGCGGCAGAACGTCAGGGCATAGTTCAGCGCCTTGACGTTGGCACAAGCGGTCTGATGATGGTTGCCAAGACCGAGGTTGCCTATTCTCGTCTCAAGCAGGCCTTTAGAGATCGCGCTGTTCACAAGGTTTATCACGCTGTGATTCAGGGTCACCCCGATCCGGTCGAAGGAACAATCGACGCACCAATCGGCAGGCATCCGAAGGCCGAGTTCAAGTTTGCTGTTATGAATGACGGAAAGCCTTCAGTAACTCACTACAAACTGCTCGAGGCTTTTGCGTCGGCCTCACTTGTTGAGGTTGTGCTTGAGACGGGTCGAACCCATCAGATTCGCGTGCACTTCAGTGCTTTCAAGCATCCTCTGCTTGGCGACACAATGTACGGTGCTGACCCGACACTGGCGAGTCGAATGCAAATTGAGCGCCAATGGCTGCACGCAATGCGGCTTAGTTTCGAGCACCCCGTGACGGGGGAGCCGATTAGTTTCGAGAGTCACTACAGCGACGACTTGGCTCAGACGCTTGAACGCTTGAAGGGCAACTAGGGTTTAGTCTTGCTACTTGCCGAATGCGCGAATAAGAGGGAAAGAGGGTGCAGATGAGTAAATCATTCGTTCACCTTCACGTTCACACCGACTATTCGATGCTCGACGGAGCGGCCAAGATCAAGCAGCTGATTAAAGAGGTTGCAGCGCAAGAAATGCCCGCCGTGGCCATGACCGACCACGGAAACATGCATGGTGCTTACGAATTCTTCACCGCCGCGAACGACGCAGGCATTAAGCCGATCATCGGTCTAGAGGCATACCTGACACCCGGCACTCACCGAACCGAGAAGACCAGCGTTAGGTGGGGTGACGGCGGCGAAGACGACATCTCGGGTAATGGTGCCTACACGCACATGACGCTGCTGAGCGAGACTACCTCGGGCATGCATAACCTCTTCAAAATGTCGTCGCTCTCTTGGCTCGAGGGAATTTACTACAAGCCGAGAATCGACCGAGAACTTCTCAACACCTATGCCAAAGGTTTAATTGGCACCTCTGGATGTGCTTCGGGTGAGATTCAGACCCGTCTGAGATTAGGGCACTACGACGAGGCCAAACGCATCGCTGGCGAGATGCAGGAAATCTTCGGCAAGGGTAACTATTTCATCGAACTCATGAGTCATGGAATTCACATCGAAAAACGCTCGATGTCTGACTTGGTGAAGCTTGCCAACGAGCTCTCTATCCCGCTTTTGGCGACAAACGATTTGCACTACACCCACGCCACCGATGCCGAGGCTCAAGAGGCCTTGCTCTGTTTGCAAACTGGCACGAATCTCAATGATGCCAAGCGTTTCAAACTCGACTCACAAGAGTTCTATGTAAAGTCGGCCGCCGAGATGCGAAGGCTATTCGCTGATTATCCTGAGGCCTGCGATAACACCCTATTGATTGCCGAGCGCTCAAACGTTTTATTCGAAAAACGTGAGCTGATGCCGAAATTCCCGGTTCCGAAAGGTGAAACCGAAGCTAGCTGGTTCGCCAAAGAGGTTCAGCTTGGTCTGACCAAGCGATTCGGTGGAGCGGTTCCACAGACGCATCTCGATCAAGCCGACTTCGAGATAGAAGTTATCGTGCGCATGGGGTTCCCAGGCTATTTCTTGGTGGTAGCCGACTTCATCGCTTGGGCGCGCAACAACGGCGTGCGAGTTGGCCCGGGTCGTGGTTCGGCAGCCGGCTCAATCGTGGCCTGGGCGATGGGAATCACCGATTTGGATCCGATTGAACACGGTCTAATCTTTGAGCGCTTCTTGAACCCAGAGCGCGTTTCGATGCCAGATATCGATATCGACTTCGACGACCGCGGTCGTGGTGAAGTCATCAAGTATGTGACGGCAAAGTATGGCTCAGACCGAGTGGCGCAAATCGTGACTTTCAACACGATTAAGGCCAAGCAAGCCCTCAAGGATGCCGCAAGGGTATTGGCGATGCCTTACTCGGTTGGCGAGAAGCTCACCAAGGCGCTGCCAAAAATGGTGCTCGGTCGCGACGTCACACTTACCGAAGTTGTCGAGAGCAGCATTGATGGCAAGAAGAACGAGCGCTATAAAGAGGCAGCGGAGTTCAGAGAGCTAATCGAAAGCGATGACAACTCTGCAAAGGTCTTCGACCTAGCTCGGGGGCTCGAAGGTCTAAAGCGCGGCTGGTCGGTTCACGCAGCTGGCGTAATCATGTCTGCCGAACCGCTTATCGAGATTATGCCGATGATGAAGCGCGAGGATGACGGAGCGGTAATCACCCAATTCGATCAACCAACCAGCGAAGCGCGCGGCCTTTTGAAGATGGACTGCTTGGGTCTGCGAAACCTCACGGTGCTCGACGACACCCTGGCAAACATTAAGAGCAACCGTGGCGAAACCGTTGTGCTAGAAGAGCTAGATCTCAACGCCGACCAGGCGACTTACGAACTTCTTTCACGAGGCGACACACAAGGGGTCTTTCAGCTCGATGGTGGGCCGATGCGCAGCCTGCTGCGGTTGATGAAGCCTTCGAAGTTCGAGCACATCTCAGCGGCTATTGCGCTCTATCGTCCTGGCCCGATGGGCATGGAGTCGCACACCAAATATGCTTTGCGAAAGAACGACCTTCAGGCATCCGAGGCAATTCACGCTGAACTCGAGGGTCCGCTTGCAGAAATTCTCGATCCGACATACGGTCTCATCGTCTACCAAGAGCAGGTCATGTCTGCCGCCCAGAAAGCTGCGGGTTTCTCGCTCGGAAAAGCAGACAATCTTCGTCGCGCGATGGGTAAAAAGAAAAAAGAAGAACTCGACAAAATGTATGCCGAATTCGAAAGCGGCATGAAAGCCAACGGATATTCCGATGGCGCGGTAAAGGCTCTCTGGGACACCCTCTTGCCATTTGCCGACTACGCATTCAACCGCGCGCACAGTGCCGCATACGGGGTTATCTCTTATTGGACGGCCTATCTCAAGGCTAACTATCCGGCCGAGTTTATGGCTGCCTTGCTAACGAGCGTTGGTGGCTCAAAAGACAAGTTGAGCATTTACCTTTCCGAGTGCAGAAAACTCGGCATCAAGGTTTTGCCACCCGATGTCAATGAATCGGTCGGGCACTTTGCAGCGATTGGCGAAGACATTCGTTTCGGTCTGGGGGCAATTCGAAACGTCGGCCACAACGTGGTTGACGCAATTGTTTCGCACAGAGACAGCAAGTACAAAAGCTTCAATGATTTTCTCAAGAAGGTTCCGCTCGTTGTTTGCAACAAGAAGACAATCGATTCGCTCGTCAAAGCCGGTGGATTCGACTCGCTCATGCACACCAGGCGCTCGCTATCTGAGATTCACGAACAGGCCGTTGATTCTCATGTGGCCACCAAGCGCAAAGAGGCGCAGGGTCAGGTCGATCTCTTTGCCGGAATGTTTGACGACGAAGACGGGCTCGACGTAAAGGTGCCAGATCGTCCAGAGTGGCAAAAGCGCGAGAAACTCGCCTACGAACGCGAGATGCTCGGCCTATATGTCAGTGACCATCCGCTTGCCGGGCGTGAAGCGCAAATCGCGCGCTTCAGCGAAATCTCGCTTGCCGACCTTCAAGAAAATGAAAGACTGCAGGATGGCCAGGTGCTCACCATCGCTGGCTTGGTGACCGCTGTCGAGCACAAGGTGGCGCGTAATACCGGCAACCCATATGCGATAGTCAGCGTCGAAGATTTAGATAGCGAAGTTACCGTGATGCTGATGGGCAAAACCTACGCAGAGTATGGTCGCAGCTTAAACAGCGACCAGATTGTGATGATTCGCGGTCGAGTTAGTCAGCGTGATGACTCGAAAAACATAAATGCGCAGCGAATCGATATCATCGAATCAGCTGGCGACTCATCAGAAACCGTGGTTTTGAATATTCGCGAAGAGCAGGCAACTAAATCGAATCTAGAAGAGCTCGATAGAGCACTGCGTGCTTATCCGGGCGAGAGCGACGTTTTCGTAAACATGGTTGCCGCACGATCGATCGCGAGTCGCTACAAATTGCAGCCGACCGTAAAACTGACCGTCGCCTTTATTTCTGAAGTGAAATCTATTTTCGGTTCAAAGGTGTTTATCGGTGGCGACGACTTAGTCGATCTCGACAGCAGTCTTGTAGGCTCGCTGGTGGTAAATCCGGGGTCGGCATTCGGCCCCGATCAAACCTTCTTCAATTTCGACGATAACGACGGCGTTCGCTTCGACTGAGTGAATTTCGCGAATTTTTGCAATCAGCACTCCGCTGGCCTCGCGAAAAATCGGCAAATTTCTCGGGCCTCTATCCCAGTCGTCATCTAAGAATCTCAGTTCGCTCGCGGCAGCCATCTTCTGGGCCAACAACACATTTTGAGTTCCGAGAGTGTGAATTGCAACGTGAGTTGCAGAGTTCAAGGGTGCCCAGGTGCTTGAGCCGCTGGCAACGTTGAAGCTCGCGAGCGCGGGGTTTGAACCGAGAGAAGTCATTGATGTTGCTGTGAATCCAACCGGCCTGCCGTTCTCTGCGGTCATTGTGATTACCGAAACACCCGACGCGTGTCTGCGAAAAACGGCCTTGAGAGCCTCAGACGGCTGACTTTCAATTGAAAAATTCATGGATTCACCTCGTGTTAGAGAACAAGGTTATCTCGGTCTCAATTCCCTCAATCTGCTGGGGTCAACCCGATCGAAATCGGCTCACTTGGCGCGACACGCCGATAAATGGCATAATTTGCATCTTGGGGGCAAAAACCACAAGATATAGGGGCTGGCTTGCATAAATTATCTATATGTTGTGGGGATAACTCTTCAAAATCTGTGGATAACTGGCAAAAATCGAGATAAATCAAGCAATTTGGAGGGTTAGGAACATGCATTGTCCGTTCTGTCGCTACCCAGACTCGCGCGTAATTGACTCTCGAAGCTCAGACGACGGCTCTTCAATCCGTCGCCGTCGTGAGTGCCCAGAGTGCAACCAGCGCTTTAGCACAGCAGAGACCGCGAGTCTCATGGTGCTGAAGAGAAGTGGCGTGCTGGAGCAATTCAGCCGCGAAAAGATCGTAAACGGTGTTCGAAAGGCTTGCCAGGGCAGGCCAGTCACCGATGCCGATTTGGCAGTTCTTGCGCAGAAGGTCGAAGAGACCATTCGTGCCACAGGAGCCGCCCAAATCAATGCCCACGAGGTTGGCCTTGCGATTCTTGAACCACTTCGACAGCTAGATGAAGTTGCCTTCATGAGATTTGCCAGTGTTTACCAAGGATGGGAAACGCTGGAAGACTTCGAGGCCGCAATTAGCTTGCTCAAGATCGAACGAGAAACAGACAAGCTAACTGGCATCGACCTAGAACCACAAATTTAAAAACTAAAAAACAATAAGAAAGGCAAAGCAGTGACTGACACAGCTTTCAGCGGGGCACAGGGCTCAGCAGG
>CAZSRJ010000020.1:0-513 GCA_964609235.1 uncultured Rhodoluna sp. | reverse complement strand
GTACAGCCTTCGCCAGCTGATCAACCGCGTTGTTCTTACCTACACCCAAGCTGGTCGCGACCACGGTTACTTTGCCACCGAAGAAGACGCGACCATTTTCGAGCACGAACTCACATACATGCTCTTGAACCAGGTATTTGCGTTCAACTCGCCAGTTTGGTTCAACGTAGGAACCAAGAGTCCGCAGCAGGTTTCGGCTTGCTTCATCTTGTCGGTCGATGACTCAATGGACTCGATTTTGAACTGGTACCGCGAAGAGGGAATGATCTTCAAGGGCGGTTCGGGTGCCGGTCTAAACCTCTCGCGCATTCGTTCATCGAAAGAGCTCTTGAAGAACTCTGGCGGCTCGGCCTCTGGCCCAGTTTCTTTCATGCGTGGTGCTGACGCCTCTGCAGGAACCATCAAGTCGGGTGGCGCAACTCGTCGTGCAGCAAAGATGGTTGTCCTTGATGTGGATCATCCAGATATCGAAGAATTCATCGAAACCAAAGTCCGTGAAGAAGACAAGATTCG
>CAZSRJ010000019.1:0-10271 GCA_964609235.1 uncultured Rhodoluna sp. | reverse complement strand
ACGGTGTGACTCTTTGTGCGGAGTGCTCACTGGTTAGCGACCTGCTGATGACCGGTGGCGGCAAACTAATCGCCTTCACCTGCGTCGACGCAAACTCAAACGTTTTGATGCCGTGCGGTCGCTGCCGTCAGTTGTTGGTTGAGCACGCGGCACCCGGCATGATTCTCGAAACAATTTCTGGCATGAAGTCGATGGCAGAGGTTTTGCCCGACGCATTTACTCGCGAAGAACTCGAAGCCTAGTGTCAAACTTTTCTGCAGTCGAACTGATTATTCAGAAGCGCGAGCACGGCGAACTTTCGACCGAGCAAATCAATTGGCTCATCGACTCATACACAAAGGGTTCGGTTGCCGACGAGCAGATGTCGGCGATGGCGATGGCAATTTTGCTTAACGGCATGAACCGTCGCGAGATCGGCGATCTGACTTCTGCAATGATTGCCAGCGGCGAGAAGCTCGACTTCAGCGCTCTCTCGGTGCCAACCTCAGACAAGCACTCGACCGGTGGTGTCGGCGACAAGATAACCCTGCCTCTCGCTTCGCTGGTTTCGGTTTTCGGCGTAGCGGTGCCTCAGCTTTCGGGCCGTGGTCTGGGCCACACCGGCGGCACCCTAGACAAACTCGAGTCGATCAAGGGTTGGCGTGCCAGCATCTCGAACGACGAGATGCACCGCCAATTGGCCGAGGTTGGTGCGGTCATCTGCGCCGCCGGCTCTGGCCTGGCACCTGCCGACAAGAAGCTCTATGCCCTGCGCGATGTCACCGGCACGGTTGAGGCCATCCCGTTGATTGCCAGCTCGATTATGAGTAAGAAGCTTGCCGAAGGCACCCAGTCGCTCGTGCTCGACGTGAAGGTTGGCTCTGGCGCATTCATGAAGACCATCGAGCGCGCTCGCGAATTGGCAACCACCCTGGTGCAGATTGGCCAGGATGCGGGCGTGCACACTTCTGCTTTGATTACCGACATGTCGACTCCGCTCGGCCTGAAGGTTGGCAACGCCCTCGAAGTCGAAGAGTCGCTCGAGGTTCTTGCCGGTGGCGGCCCCGCCGATGTCGTCGAAATCACGGTCGAGTTGGCGCGCGAAATGTTGCGTCTTGCCGGCAAAGGTGACGTGGATGTTGCCGCCGCGCTCAAGGATGGCCGCGCGATGGATCAGTGGCGTCGAATGATTACCGCGCAGGGTGGCGATGTCGATGCGCCGCTGCCGAAGGCAAAGCACTCGCACACGGTTGTTGCTCCTGAATCTGGCACGCTGCTAACTCTCGACGCTCTTCAGGTTGGTGTGGCTTCGTGGCGACTCGGCGCTGGCCGCGAGCGCAAAGAAGATGCCGTGCAGTTTGGTGCCGGAATCGAATTGCACGCGCAAATCGGCAGCGAGGTTGTTGCCGGTGCGCCGCTTATGACACTGTTCACCGACGACGAGCCTCGTTTTGCTCGCGCGCTCGAATCGCTCGAAGATTCGTTTAGCATTGGCTCTGGCTCGGTAGAGCGAAAAATTGTTATCGATCGCATTAGCTAGGGTTTGAAATGAACATCAAGAAGCTGCCAAAAATCTCGCTGCACGATCACCTCGACGGTGGGCTTCGACCTCAGACCATTATCGAGTTGGCCGATGAAATCGGGCTCGAGTTGCCAACCACAGATGCGGCAGAGTTGGGCCGCTGGTTCGAGCAGTCTGCGAACAGCGGCAGCCTGGTTGATTACCTAAAGACCTTCGACATCACCACCGCGGTTATGCAAACCACCCACGGATTACAGCGAGTTGCCAAAGAGTTCGTGCTCGATTTGGCCGCCGATGGCGTTATCTATGGCGAGATTCGCTGGGCACCAGAGCAGCACCTCGACAAGGGCCTAACCCTCGACGAGGTTGTCGCCGCCGTGCAGGATGGCCTCGAGGATGGCGCAGACGCCGCAGCCGAGAAGGGTCACAGCATTCGCACCGGTCAGCTGGTAACCGCCATGCGTCACAACGACCGCGGTCTTGAAATTGCCGAGCTTGCCGTGCGCCACCGCCACGACGGGGTTGTCGGTTTCGACATCGCCGGGCCAGAGAAGGGCTTTTTGCCCAATCGCCACAAGGCAGCTTTCGAATACCTTGCGAGCGAAATGTTTCCGGTGACCGTGCACGCGGGTGAAGCCGATGGCGTCGACAGCATCAAGGATGCCATTGTGAGCGGTCGTGCACTTCGCCTCGGTCACGGTGCTCGACTAATCGAAGACGTGATGTTTAGTCGCAGCCAGGGCGAAGCCGACTTCGTGGTTCTCGGCCCGGTTGCCGAGTGGGTTCACGATCGCGGCATCGCACTCGAATTGAGCATTAGTTCGAACATGCAAACCGGTGTTCTCGACGACATTTACAAATTGACCGAAGAAGACGATCACGAGCTGACCGTTGCAGATCACCCGTTCGCCGTCTTGTATGACCTTGGCTTCGCCGTGACCGTGAACACAGACAACCGTTTGATGTCGAACACCACAATCTCGAAGGAACTTCAGATTTTGGTGGAGACTTTTGGCTACGACATCGACGACATCGAACAGTTTCAGCTCAACGCGGCCGACGCAACTTTTCAATCTGTCGAGGCCCGAGAAGAACTAATCGAAACCATCGCAGAGGGTTTCGAAGCGCAGCGCGCAAATCTCGGTCGCGACCGTCGCTAGGCGTTCAGTAGTTCTCGCGCAGCGCTCTCTAGTTTTTCAAGCGCACTCTCTGCTGCTTCGAAACTGTCACCCGTTGTTTGCAAGTAGCACTTTAACTTCGGCTCGGTGCCACTCGGGCGAATAATTACTCTCGAGCCATCTTGCAAATCGAAGCGCAAGCCCTCAGTTGCTTGCAACTTTGCGCTGCCAAGAGCCAGGTCGGTGAATCTAGCACTCTGACCCATGATGGTGGCAGGCGGGTTGCTGCGAATTCGGGCAACCGTGCTGCCGATAATGCTTATGTCGGCAACTCGAATCGAAACCTGACCCGTGGCGTAGTGCCCATACCTCTGGCCAATTTCTTCGAGTCGATCGACGATGGTTTGATCGCTCGCTGCCAAACGGTTGGCTAGATCGGCCACAACCAGGGCGGCCGAAATGCCGTCTTTGTCTGGGGTGTTGGCCGGGTCTACGCAGTAGCCGAGCGCCTCTTCGAAGCCAAACAGCAGCTCGGGCACCTTGCTTATCCACTTGAAGCCGGTGAGGGTCTCGGCAAATGCCAATCCGTTCTTCGCGGCAATCTGCTCGAGTGCAGAGCACGAAACTATCGAGCAGGCAAGCGCTCCCTTGGCACCCGGTCTGGTCGCCAATTCGTCGGCAAGCAGCAGCCCAACCTGGTCGCCGGTAAGCCTGCGCCAACTCTTGCTGCCGTCGGCCTGAACCTGCGGCACTGCAACAGCCAGCCTGTCGGCATCTGGGTCGTTAACCAAAATCAAGTCGGCGTCGTGCTCGAAAGCTGTGGCGTATGACTCATCCATGGCACCTGGTTCTTCAGGATTCGGAAACGCGACGGTCGGAAAGTTGCCATCTGGTTTTATTTGAGACTCAACCACAATCGGTTTCGCGATAGCCGCAGCGGCAAAGAGTTTCTCGAGCGTTGGCCAGCCAACACCGTGCATCGCGCTGTAAACAATCTTGAGCTGACTTTCGACAGTGTTTGCAACCATGCGACTGGTTAGGCGAACGTAGTCGTCGATTGTGCTCTCGCCGAGCGTTGCAAACTTGTCTGACTTTGCAATTTGGGCAAAGGTCTTAGATGCCGCAACGGCTTCTATCTCGATCGAAATCTCGGTGTCGGCCGGCGAAACGATTTGCCCGCCACCGTTTGCTCCGCCCAGATAAACCTTGTAGCCGTTATCGCGCGGCGGATTGTGCGAAGCGGTAACCATGACACCGGCAGAAAAATCGCGCTGCTTCACTGCGAAGGCAAGCACCGGAGTTGGCACGCTCTGGTCGAAAAGAAAAGTTTCGATGCCGGCGGCAGCCATAACCTCTGCGCTGTCGCGTGCAAACACATCGCTGTTGATGCGACCGTCGTAGCCGATAACAACCGAAGGTCGATCGAAGTTCTTCTTGAGATATGCGGCGAGGCCAGCTGCCGCCTGGGTCACAAGCACGCGGTTCATGCGGTTCGGGCCGGCCCCAAGCTCGCCTCGAAGCCCGGCGGTGCCAAACTTCAGGCGCTGCCCCATGCGCTGAGCGAGCGCGTTCTCGTCGGCAGCTTCAATGAGCGCCAAAAGCTCGTCTCGGGTTTCAGGGTCTGGGTCTTGGTCTGCCCAAGCCCTAGCTGCAAGCAGAAGTTCGTCGAGATTCATTTGCGAAGGTTTAGAGCTTGACGACGATTTCGGCGAGAAGGGCGCTGATTCTTTCTTCGGCCGCCTTGCCCGCTGCCAAAACCTCGGCGTGCGATAGCGGATGCTTCTGAATTCCGGCAGCGAGGTTTGTCATCAGTGAAACTCCGAGAATCTCCATGCCGGCCTCACGCGCAGCGATTGCCTCGAGAGCCGTTGACATGCCAACCAGGTGACCACCCATGTGCTTCACCATTTGCACTTCGGCGGGAGTCTCGTAGTGTGGTCCGCGAAACTGCGCATAAACACCCTCGTCGAGATTCGGGTCGACTGTTCGCGCGATATCGCGAAGTCGCTTCGAATAGAGATCGGTGAGGTCAACAAACTTTGCGCCTTCGAGCGGGCTGTCGGCGGTGAGGTTAATGTGGTCGCTGATTAGCACCGGGGTTCCCTCGGCCCACGCTTCGTTAATGCCGCCACATCCGTTGGTGAGCACCATGATTTTTGCGCCGGCAGCTGCGGCAGTGCGCACACCGTGCACAACTCTGCGAACGCCGTGACCCTCGTAGTAGTGAGTGCGGGCACCGAGCACAAGAGCGTGCTTGCCGTTTGGCAGTTTGATCGAGCGAATGGTTGGCAGGTGACCGGCAACCGCTGGTGCCGAGAAACCAGGAACCTCTGTTGCCTTGATCGTGGCAACCGTTTCGCCAATCAGGTCTGCCGCTTTGGCCCAACCGCTACCTAGGGTTAGTGCGATATCGTGTCGCTTGACTCCGGTTTTTTCGGCAATCACGCTGGCGGCTGAGTTTGCGATTTCGAATGGGTTCGCCTCTGAATCTTCGAATGGGTTCATGCCCTAAAGCCTAATCGCGACAACTGCACTGGCTGGCTGGCAGAATGGAAGGCGTGACTGAAACCACCCCAAAACCACACAGCATCGTAATTATCGGCGGCGGCCCAGGCGGCTATGAGGCGGCCCTAGCCGGCACCCAATTGGGCGCTCAGGTCACTCTGATTGAGCGCGATGGCATCGGTGGCAACGCGGTTTTGACCGACGTGGTTCCTTCAAAGACTTTGATCGCAACAGCCGATGCGGCCCAGTCGGTAGCCCAGGCGGCCGAGCTAGGCATTCGCTTTTCGGCCGAAGGCAAGGCCATAACCCCGAAGGTTGAAATCGACCTCAGCACGGTCAACCGCCGCCTTCGCGAAATTGCCGAAGCGCAGTCTGGCGACATGCTTCAGAACCTCAAGGATGCCGGCGTGCGAATTATCCATGGCACCGGACGGCTCGACGGCAACCACATTGTTATTGCAACCGATGCATCCGGAAAAGAAGAACGTCTTGAAGCCAAGACCATCATCGTTGCTGTCGGTGCGACGCCGCGAGAGTTGCCGAGCGCTAAACCCGATGGCAAACGAATTCTCACTTGGAAGCAGCTCTACAACTTGGCCGAGTTGCCCGAGCACATGATTGTCGTTGGCTCGGGCGTCACCGGTGCAGAGTTTGCTTCTGCGTTCAACGGGTTGGGTAGCAAGGTGAGTTTGATTTCATCTCGCGAAATGGTTTTGCCCGGCGAAGACAAGGATGCCGCCAGCCTGATTGAAAACGTCTTCACTCGCCGCGGCATGAACATCATTTCGAAGTCACGCGCCGAGAGTGTCGTCAATAAGGGTGATCACGTTGAGGTAACCCTCGCAGACGGTCGCGTAATCGAAGGCTCGCACTGCCTAATGGCGGTCGGCGGCATTCCGAACACCGCAGACCTGGGCCTCGAAGGCGCACAGATTGCAGTCACCGAATCTGGACACATCGTTGCAAACAAGGTTGCTCGCACATCTCGCGCCAACGTCTACGCAGTGGGTGACTGCTCGACGGCTTTGCCACTGGCATCGGTTGCCGCCATGCAGGGCCGCACGGCAGTGTTTCACACGCTCGGCGACATCGCAGCGCCAACCGACACCCGCAACGTCGCGTCAAACGTCTTCACCTCACCCGAGATTGCTTCGGTTGGCTGGTCTGAGGCCGCCATCGCAGAGGGCAAGGTCAACGGCTTCGTGCACAAGATCGAATTCGAAGAGAACCCTCGAGCCAAAATGCAGGGCATCGAAGATGGCTTCATCAAGTTGATTTGCTCAACCGGCGGAACCGTCATCGGGGGAGTTGTGGTTGGGCCGAAGGCATCCGAGTTGATCTACCCGATTGCGCTGGCGATTGAAAATCGATTGACCGTTGACGATGTGGCTCAGACTTACACGGTCTATCCGTCGCTTACCGGTTCGATCACCGATGCGGCGAGAGCGCTGCACCTGCCCATGAATTAGTTGGCCTCTAAATTAGCCGGCCGCAAATCTAGTTTGAAAGTTACTCGAGTTCGAGCAGCAGGGTTCCGGCGCTAATCGTTACGCCGACTTCTGCCGAGATTGACTTCACAACTCCGCTAACGTTTGCCATCATCGGCTGTTCCATCTTCATGGCCTCAAGCACGATGAGCAGATCGCCCTCGTTCACCTTGTCGCCAACCGCAACCGCAATCTTTACAACTGTCGATTGCATCGGAGCCTTCAAAACTTTTTCGCTCGAACCGCCGCTCGCTGTGCCATGCGACTTGCGCTTGGGTGCAACGCCGGCGTGGGCGCTTGCCGAGCCGCTCGCCAAAATTCGTTGCGGCAGAGAAACCTCGATGCGCTTGCCGCCTACCTCGACGACAACGTTGTTGCGCTCACCAGCGACAGCTTCTTCTTCGTGCAGACCCGTCCAGGCAGCGATGTCGTTGTTCCATTCGGTCTCGATCCAGCGGGTGTAAACGCCGAATGTGTTCTTGACGCTGTCGCCGATGAACGCGGGTTCGTTGACAATCTTGCGGTGAAAAGGCAGCACGGTGGGCAGGCCTTCAACCTGCATTTCTTCGAGAGCCCTGCGCGAGCGGGCAAGCGCTTCTTCGCGGGTAGCGCCCGTGACAATGAGCTTGGCAATCATCGAATCGAACGAGCCGCTGATAACGTCGCCCGACTCGACGCCGGTATCTACGCGCACTCCGGGGCCGCTAGGTGCCTTGAACAGCTTCACCGGTCCGGGCGCTGGCATGAAGTTGCGACCGGCATCCTCGCCATTGATTCTGAATTCGAAGCTGTGGCCCTTGACCTCTGGGTCTGCGTAATCGAGCACGCCGCCCTCGGCGATTCTGAACTGCTCGCGCACGAGGTCGAGACCGGTGACCTCTTCTGAGACCGGGTGCTCAACCTGCAAACGCGTGTTCACTTCTAAGAATGAAATGGTTCCGTCTTGGGCAACCAAGAATTCGCAGGTGCCCGCACCCTGGTAGCCAACCTCTTTCAAGATTGCCTTCGATGATTCGTAAAGTCGCTTGATCTGATCTTCGGTCAAGAACGGTGCCGGAGCTTCTTCGACAAGTTTTTGGTGGCGACGCTGCAGCGAGCAGTCGCGAGTTGAAACCACAACCACGTTTCCGTGTGCGTCGGCTAGACACTGAGTTTCAACGTGGCGAGGCTTCTCGAGATATTTCTCGACGAAACATTCGCCGCGACCGAAAGCTGCGATTGCCTCGCGAGTTGCAGAATCGAAAAGCTCTGCGACTTCTTCTTGCTTGTAGGCAACTTTGATTCCGCGGCCACCGCCACCGAACGCCGCCTTGATGGCAACCGGCAATCCGTGCTGAGCAACAAACTCGAGAACTTCATCTGCACCAGAAACCGGATTGATGGTTCCAGGAGCAAGTGGTGCACCAACTTTTTCAGCAACGTGGCGAGCCGAAACTTTATCGCCGAGCTGTTCGATTGCCTTTGGCGACGGGCCGATCCAAATCAGGCCGGCGTCGATAACCGCGCGTGCGAAATCTGCGTTTTCGGCCAAGAAGCCGTAGCCGGGGTGAACCGCGTCTGCACCAGACTTGCGCGCAACCCCGATGATCTTGTCGATAACCAGATAGGTCTCTGGGCCGGTTGTGCCTTGCAGCGCGTATGCCTCGTCGGCGAGCTTCACGTGCATCGCATCGCGGTCTTGGTCGGCATAAACGGCGACAGAAAGAATGCCCGAGTCTTTGGCTGCTCGTGCGATGCGAACAGCAATTTCGCCACGGTTGGCGATGAGAACCTTGGTGATTTTCTTGGCTGGGGCAGTCATACCCTCAAGCCTATTGACCAAAAAGGGTCGATTATTGGCAGTTTTTCACAACAAAACGGCGATTTCGTTAGAAAAACCTCTAAAGACCGCGGGTCTGGCTAGTTGGCCCTGCGGTTCCAGAGGCTGGGGTAGTCGACTCCGAGCTGAATCACCAGGTCGCGCAGTGTCGGCAGGCTGAGACCAACCACGGTGTGTGGGTCGCCTTCAATCGCACGGATGAACGCCCCGCCCAAACTGTCAATCGTGAATGCACCGGCCACCGTGAGCGGTTCGCTTGTGGCAACGTATGCGTCGATCTCGTCGTCGCTCAGGTCGGCGAAGTGCACGATGGTCTTGGCAGTGCGGCCGGCCGCCGGCGGTTGAACGCCTTCGATCGGGTTGCGATTGTCGATGACCCAGTGCCCCGAGTGCAGCACGCCGGCTCGGCCACGCATGCGCTGCCAGCGCTCGCGAGCAACCTCGGGGTCGTGCGGTTTGCCGAGCGACTGCCCGTCAAACTCAAGCGACGAGTCGCAGCCGATGATGAGTTTGCCGAAGGCATCCGTGTGATTCAAAACCGCCTCGGCCTTCGCCTTGGCGAGCACGTGCACCATGTCGGCGGTGTTGGCAATCAGACCCATGGCCTCGGCTCTCGCCGCAACCGCGTCTTCGTCGACACCGGGTGCGATGGTGATTGGCTCGATGCCCGCGTTGCGAAGCAGAGTCAGTCGCGCGGGTGAGGTGCTTGCCAGAACCAATTGAGTCATGAAAATACTCTGGCACACTTGTCTAGTGAATAAAGACACCAATTGGCTAGGTCGCGTGCTCGAGCTCGACATCGAAAAAGTTGCACACGGCGGAATCTTCGTTGCACGTCACGAGGGGCGAGTGGTTTTTGTCTCGCACGTTTTGCCAGGTGAAAAGGTGCGTGCTCTGGTTTACGAAGATCGCGGGGGAGCCTTCTGTCGCGCAGAACCGCAAGAGATTTTGGTTGCCTCGCCAGACCGCGTTGAACACGTCTGGGATCAAGCCGGAGTGGGCGGTGCCGGCGGTGCCGAGTTTGGCCACATTAGGCTGGCCCGCCAACGCGAACTCAAGGCTGACGTAATAGAAGAAGCACTGCAGCGCATGGCTGGCATCGATCGTCGAGTCGAGGTCGAAGCGGTTGAAGGCGACGATGCAAACAACGGTCTTGGCTATCGCACGAGAGTTCAACTGCACGTCAACGAATTCGGCGACGCCGGGCCATACATGGAACGCAGTCACGATGTAGTTCTCGTGCGCGACCTGCCGCTCGCCGTTGAAGAAATTCGCGAGGCGGCGTTGCACGCAAAGAATTGGTCGGGTGTCAAAAAGATCGACATCGCAGCTTCGAACACCGGTCAGCTGCAGTGGAAGGTCGACGAAAAAATCAAGGGCGACGAACGCTTGGTTGAACGCGCGGCTGGTCGCACATTCAGAATTTCTGGCGGTGGTTTCTGGCAGGTGCACCGCAAGGCCGCCGACCTTCTTGCCAAGACCGTGCTCGACATGATCGACGATGCCGCATTCAACAAATCAGCAAACAACCTCGACCTCTACGGTGGCGTTGGTCTTTTCGCTAGCTCTTTGGCCTCGCGCTTCGGCAACGAAACTCGGGTCACCACCGTAGAGGCGTTCAAGCGCGCGACAGAAGATGCCACCCTGAACATCGCCGACATGCCAAAGGCCAAAGCGGTCTGCGCCCAGGTCGACCGCTTCTTGCAAGATCAGCAGCGAGCCATGCAGCAGGGTGCTTCGTTCAAGGATGCGACCGTCGTGCTCGACCCTCCTCGCGCAGGAGCGGGTGCCAAGGTGGTCGGGCTTCTGGTCGACTTGGCGCCGCAGCAGATCGTTTATGT
>CAZSRJ010000018.1:0-10363 GCA_964609235.1 uncultured Rhodoluna sp. | reverse complement strand
TTCTTGGGTGACTCGGTAATCATCAACGGCGTTATTGAAAACGGCAAAGTCGTTACCGATCTGGGATTGCTCACCGCACTGAATAAGGTGACCGACGGAGCGACCGGACGTGTTGCGATTAGACCCGAGAACTTTTATCTGCAGCCAAACCCGAAGGGTGAGGGCGAAGTAGTTGGTCGACAGTACTTCGGTCACGATGCGCTTGTCGAAGTGAAGTTGCCAACTCTTGTAATTCAGGCGCGAGCCAATGGGCCGTTTGCACCCGAGATCGGAATGAAGGTAACGGTTTGGGTTCGCGGTCAGGTGAACTTCTACACCGATTAAGGTATGTTGCCGCTTAGCGGTATTCGCCAACCAAACGCACTGCGCCACCATCGACGCCCTTTGCGCCGTGAACATATGTCGATAGATCTTTAGGTGCAGTTTCGATTTCGCCGAGAGTCCAGGTGTGCACTCCAGCGGCAGTCAGACTTGCTGCGATCTCGTCTGCGTCTGCGGCAGAAACCACGAGAGCTTGGCCGAGGCCCAGGTTCCAGGTGCCCTCAACCGACTCGAGCGAAAACTTGCCCCAGCTGGCCAAAACCCTGAACACCTCGGCAGGCGACCAGGTCGCGCGGTGAACATCGAGAGCCACACCCTGAGGTAGCACACGGGCCAGGTTGGCCGCGATGCCGCCGCCGGTTATGTGGCTCATTGCCCTAACCGAGGCACCGAGCTCTGATTCGAGCAGGTTGTTTAGCACACCTGTGTAGAGGCGGGTTGGCTCAAGCAAAACCTCGCCAAGCGTCTTAGAGCCGAACTCGGCAACAGTCTTGCGATAGTCGAGGCCGGAGTCGGAAATAATCTTTCGAACCAGCGAGTAGCCGTTTGAGTGCAATCCGCTCGACTGCATGCCGAGCACGACATCGCCAACCTTTACGTTCTGTGGGCCAAGAAGCTTGCTGGCCTCAACCACGCCAACCGCTGCTCCGGCAACGTCGTAATCATCAGGCGCTAGTAATCCGGGGTGCTCTGCCGTCTCGCCACCGACCAAGGCAACGCCAACAGAGGCACAGGCCTCGGCGATACCGCGAACGATATCGGCGATTCGCTCGGGAACAACTCTTCCGCAGGCGATGTAATCGGTCATAAACAAACTCTTTGCGCCAACAACAACAATGTCGTCAACAACCATGCCAACGAGATCTTGACCGATGGTGTCGTGCTTGTCGATTGCCTGCGCAATTGCAACCTTGGTGCCAACGCCGTCGGTTGATGTTGCAAGCAGTGGCTTGTCGTAACCCTTGATAAACGAAACGTCGATCATTCCGGCGAACCCGCCCAGACCACCGACAACCAAATCGTTGTGCGTTGCGCTCACCGCGCGCTTCATTAGTTCAACCGCGAGATCTCCGGCGTGAGTGTCTACTCCGGCCGCCGCGTATGCGTCATTCATCAGCTGCAGCCTTAGTCGTTCAAAGTTTCATGTTGCTCGCGCACCAGACGATCTGTTTCGCTATCTGGCCCCGGTTCGCACGCACCAGCTGGTCGCTCTAACAAATTCTTGCCGAGGCGATCTGCAGTCGGCAGTTCAATCGGATAGCTTCCGGTGAAGCAAGCTGTGCAGAGTGTGTTCTCGGTTTGACCCGAGGCAGCTACCATTCCATCTTTCGATAGATAGCCCAGGGTGTCGGCACCGATTGACTTGCGCACATCATCGACACCGAGTCCGGTTGCGATTAGCTCGGCGCGGGTAGCGAAGTCGATGCCATAGAAGCAAGGCCAGGTGATTGGCGGCGAAGAGATTCGCACGTGAATTTCTGCGGCTCCGGCTTCGCGAAGCATTTGCACTAGCGCGCGCTGGGTGTTGCCGCGAACAATCGAATCGTCAACCACGATGATGCGCTTGCCCTTGATGACCTCTTTGAGTGGATTCAGTTTCAGGCGAATTCCGCGTTGGCGAATTGTCTGCGAAGGCTGAATAAATGTGCGGCCGACGTAGGAGTTCTTGACCAGCCCGTGGCCAAATGGAATGCCCGATTCTTGCGAATAGCCAATTGCAGCCGGGGTGCCCGACTCTGGAGTTGGAATTACAAGATCTGCCTCAACCGCATACTCGCGGGCTAGTGTGCGACCCATCTCGACTCGAGCGTCATAGACGTTCTTGCCGTTAATAGTTGTGTCTGGTCGAGCGAGGTAAACGTATTCGAAAACACAGCCAGCGCGTTTGGTTTCTGCGAATCGAGTCGAGCGCAAACCATTTTCGTCGATGGCAATGAGCTCGCCTGGTTCAACCTCGCGCACGAAAGATGCGCCAACAATGTCGAGAGCGGCTGTTTCTGAAGCGACTACCCAGCCGCGTTCGAGCCGACCTAACACAAGCGGGCGAACACCCTGTGGGTCGCGAGCTGCGTAAAGCGTGCTCTCATCCATGAAAACCAAACAGAAAGCGCCCTTGACGCTCGGCAGCAATTCAAGTGCCGTGGCCTCGAGCGTGTGATCTAAATCTCCGGCGAGAAGTGCAGTGAGCACGGCTGTGTCGGTGGTGTTGCCGGCCGTGATCTCGCTAGCTTTTTGATCTGGATAGCGCTCGGCCAACAGCTGAAGCAAATCAGAAGTGTTGGTCAGGTTGCCGTTGTGCGCCAGCGCGACAGTGCCGGCAGAAGTGCGGCCGAGAGTTGGTTGCGCGTTTCGCCAAGATGATGCACCGGTGGTCGAGTAGCGATTGTGGCCAACCGCGATGTGCCCAACAAGTGATTCGAGAGCGCTCTCGCTAAAAACCTGCGAGACCAAACCCATGTCTTTGTAGACGAGAATCTTTTCGCCGTTAGACGTTGCGATGCCCGCGGATTCTTGACCACGGTGCTGCAAAGAGTAGAGGCCAAAGAATGTAAGTTTTGCTACTTCTTCACCGGGAGCCCAAACGCCGAATACGCCGCACTGATCTTGTGGTGCTTTCTCATCGTCATCGCTAATCGCGAGATCGAAATTCAGACGTCCATCGCCTCTAAGCAAGGGCAGATTCCTGTCGTTGTGAGTGCGTTAGGCGAAGAACCAGTCTTCGCTACCCCTCTATTTTAGTTGCTTCGATGCGCTTGCTACGAGCCCGAAAAAATGCCTCGAGCAAGACTGCGACAACCAATCCAAGCGAGGCAAATAGAACGGTTCCCCACACGATGACGTAGCCGAAGAAGTTGCCAGGTGCCTGGGTGGCCCATGCGGTGATTGCCGAAACAATGAAGCCGATAACCGCTGCCGTGGCCGTAAACGGAATGAACTTCGGGGCTCGGCGAATATCTACGAGCGCTGTGCTGGTCTTTTCGCGTTTGTTGGTCACGAGACCATTAAACCAGCGGAAGGTGGTCTTTTATTTCGGCGCGGGTTCCAGAGGCGTGAATCGAACCGGCAGCCAGGGCGGCATCCCAGGATAGATTGCCAACCGCGAGCGCGAACCAGGTCTCGGGCGACATCTCAATTACGTTCGGCGGGGTGCCGCGGGTGTGCCGCGGCCCTTCGATGCACTGCACGGCACCGAATGGCGGCACTCGAACCTCAACGGTGTTGCCCTCTGCTCGGGTTGCCAGTTCTTCTAGCAGGTAGCGAACGGCTGTTGCGAGCTGAGTCTGGTCTCCGCGCCGCACCAATGCAACGGCCTGTTGACCTTGCTCTGGCTTTATCTTTCTGCGCACTGGTTCATTCTCGCTTAGGTTTTGCACAGATCTAAAACACCTTGATTATGCATAAGATTTAGCGTATTTTTATGCGTATAAATCACGAGGGGAGAATCAGGTGGAAATTAAATTGCAAAACCTAATCTCGGTGTCTGAGATGAGCCGTTCGGCCTCAGCCACTATCGCCAAAGCCCAGGCCGGTGAAGTGCAGATCATTCTGAACCACAACAAGCCGGTGGCAGCAATTGTCGATATCTCGGTGCTCGAGCGCCTTCGGTTTCTTGAAGAAGAAGACGAGTGGCGTGAACTTGAGGCCATTGCCGAAAAACGCATGCGAGAAGATAACGGGGTTCGCCACTCCCTTGATGACGTCGCCGCCAAATACGGCATCAAACTTCCACCTCGCAAGTCGTAAATGGCCAAGGTCGAATTCACCGACCCGGCGCTTAAAGACTTGAATGGTTTCGACAACAGTTCTAGGCAAGCCATTTTGCTCGGTTTGCGAAAGCTTGAGCATGAGCCTCAAAAACGTGGGCGCATACTCAGCGGAAACCTTCATCCTCTTCGACGTTTGGTGGTCGGTAAAAAACGCATCCGAATTCTCTACTCGGTCACCCCCGATTTTGAGACAAGCGAAGTATTCGTTATAGCCGATAGGCGTGACGATGAAGTCTACGAAATTGCTGCGCAACGGCTCGCTAAACTCGAAGAATGAAGATTCTTGTTCTTGGCAGTGGGGCTCGCGAACACGCGATAACCAAAGCTTTGATCAGAACCGGAACTTCAGCCGCAGAAATCATTGTCGCCCCCGGCAACGCAGGCATTGCCCTAGAAGTTGAAGTCGAACCTGGGCTTGACGCAAATGATCCGCTTGAAGTCGTTAAGTTCGCTCTGTCACGTGAAATCGATTTGGCTGTTATTGGTCCTGAGGCTCCATTAGTTGCGGGCGTTAGCGATGCACTCAGGAGTCAGGGCATTGCAGTCTTCGGGCCATCTCAAGAAGCTGCGGCACTAGAAGGAAGCAAGAGCTTCGCAAAAGAAGTTATGGCAGCAGCGGGTGTTCCAACGGCCATGGCTCGCGAATGTTCAACGTTAGAACAAGTTGTAGAGGCACTCAACGAGTTCGGTGCGCCTTATGTCGTTAAAGCAGACGGGCTCGCCGCTGGCAAGGGCGTCATCGTTACGAGTGATCGCGATGCTGCCCTCATTCACGCTAAGAAATTCATCGGCATGGGCATTCTGGTTGAAGAGTTTCTTGAAGGCGAAGAAGTCTCACTGTTCTTCTTGTCTGACGGAAAAACAGTTTTGCCACTTAGCCCAGCACAAGATTTCAAGCGCGCCTTCGACAACGATGAAGGGCCGAACACCGGGGGCATGGGTGCCTACAGCCCATTGCCTTGGTTGCCTAAAGACTTCATTGAAGAGGTCGAGCGCACTGTTGCGCAGCCAACCGTTGATCAGCTCGCCCGAATGGGCACCCCGTTTGTCGGACTTCTCTATTGCGGGCTCATCGTTACGCCGCGAGGCATCCGTGTTATTGAATTCAACGCTCGATTCGGCGACCCCGAGACCCAGGTGGTTTTGCGCCGCCTAGTTACGCCACTTGCCGGGTTGCTTCACCGAGCGGCAACCGGGCGACTGGCCGATGGTGCAAGCGCGCAATTCAGCAAGGATGTTGCAGTCACAGTGGTTCTTGCCAGCGAGGGTTACCCCGAGCGACCGGCACCAGACCGCGAAATCACCGGCATAACTGAAGACGAGCACGTGCACGTTTGCCACGCATCGACGGTTCGCAATGGCGACGAATTGATTGCGACCGGTGGACGAGTGCTAAGCGTTGTTGCAACCGCGAGTGACTTTGCTAGTGCGCGCAAACTTGTTTACGAAAACATCGCGAAGATTCAGCTCGAAGGTTCGCACTACCGAAGCGACATCGCGGCAAAGGTCAGCGACTAATGGCACTCGATATTCACGGATGGCGCCACGTCTATAGTGGCAAGGTTCGTGACCTATACGAGAGTGTCGACGAGAATCTCTCTCACTTGATTTTGATTGTCGCAAGCGATCGAGTGTCTGCATTCGATCAGGTGCTCGAGCCAGAAATTCCAAACAAGGGTGAGTATCTAACTGCCCTGACTAATTGGTGGTTCAGTCACCTTGATGTGCCTAACCACGTCTCGCACGAGGTGCCGGTGCCAACAGAAGTTGCCGGTCGTGCCACTGTTGCCAAAAAGCTAAAGATGTTTCCAATTGAATGTGTAGTTCGTGGCTATATCGCAGGATCGGGTTTCAAGGAGTATCAGGCCAAGGGCTCAATTTGCGGCATCACTTTGCCCGAGGGGCTGCAGTTTGGAGACAAACTTGATCAGCCAGTTTTCACGCCCGCGTTCAAAGCCGAACTAGGTGAGCACGATGAAAACATTTCTTTTGACAGAGTCGTTGAAATTGTTGGTGCCGAAAATGCGCACGCGCTCAAGAATTTGAGTCTGAAGATTTTCGAGCGCGCGAGCGCTCTTGCCGAGAAGTCAGGTCTGATTCTCGCCGACACCAAATTTGAGTTCGGAATAGATGCGAGCACTGGCGAAATCACTCTTGGCGACGAGGTGCTAACCCCCGATTCGAGTCGATTCTGGGCGAAACGCTCTTGGCTTGCCGGTGATCGCCGTGACTCGTTTGACAAGCAGATTGTTCGCAACTGGTTAGCCGACAACTGGAACCAGGTTGGTGTGCCGCCTAGGCTGCCTGCAGAGATTGTGGCTCAAACCCAGAGCCGTTATGCCGATCTGGTCGAACGTCTGACCTCAGAAACTGCGTAGCACTGCGATTCAAGCGCTAATCGAACCGCTAAAATAAAGGGGTTCGCCGATGCCGTCGGGCCTACAACTGCTCGCAATTGCCCAAAAATAGGGGAAAAATGCCAAAAATCATCGTTGAGGTCATGCCAAAGGCTGACCTTCTAGACCCGCAAGGAAAGGCAGTTGCAAACGCTCTGCAGCGCGGCGGCAACAAAGACATCAAAGGCGTGCGAATCGGCAAGCGCATCGAGCTTCACTTTGACCGACCAATCACAGACACAGACCTGGCCAACGCCCGCAAGATTGGCGACGAGTTTCTGAGCAACGCGGTAATCGAAGACGTTGTGAACGTCACAGTCGAGAACTAAACATGAAGATTGGTGTTGTAACTTTTCCGGGCACACTCGATGACCGCGATGCAGCTCGAGCTATTCGTTTGGCCGGTGGTGAACCGATTTCTCTCTGGCACGCAGACACCAAATTACAAAAAGTTGACGCCGTGGTTTTGCCAGGCGGTTTTTCATATGGCGACTATTTGCGTTGTGGCGCAATCGCAGCCCAGGCTCCCGTGATGCAAGAGATCATCAAAAAAGCCAATCAAGGATTACCAGTTCTCGGAATCTGCAACGGCTTTCAGGTGCTCGTTGAGTCACACCTGCTGCCCGGCGGATTGATTCGCAACGAACACCAGCATTTCATCTGCCGCGATCAAAAGCTTCGTGTTGAAAATGTTGACACCGCTTGGACGAATCAATTCGCGCTGAATCAAGAGATCACGATCCCGTTGAAAAATGGTGAGGGTGGCTACATCGCCACCGAAGATGAACTTGCACGACTCGAAGGTGAGGGGCTTGTTGTTTTTCGCTACCTAGACGTGAACCCGAACGGTTCGATGAACGACATCGCAGGTTTGCGAAACGCGCGCGGTAACGTTGTCGGCTTGATGCCGCACCCTGAGCACGCGGTCGAACCAGGCTTCGGGCCAGACACCGATGTTGCGATGCGCAGCGGTGTTGATGGTTTGATGTTCTTTAAGTCTGTGCTGAACGCACTAGTGAACGCGTAGGCGAGAAGATGGCACTTTTCAAAAAGAAGGTCGCATCGGGTGTTGACACAACCGCCAACGCAGCCGAGACTCCAGACAGAGCGCAGCCGTTCAAAGAACTCGGGCTGAAAGAAGACGAGTACTCGCGCATCCGTGAAATTCTCGGTCGCCGCCCAACGAGCGCCGAACTTGCGATGTATTCAGTGATGTGGTCTGAGCACTGCTCATACAAGTCTTCAAAGATTTACCTTCGTCAGTTTGGTGAAAAGGTCACCGACGAGATGAAGAAGAACCTCATGGTTGGCATGGGTGAAAACGCCGGTGTGGTTGACATCGGCGAGGGTTGGGCGGTTACCTTCAAGGTTGAGAGCCACAACCACCCAAGCTACATCGAGCCTTTCCAAGGCGCAGCCACCGGCATCGGCGGCATCGTTCGTGACATCTTGACCATGGGCGCTCGCCCAATCGCTGTCATGGATCAGCTTCGCTTCGGAGCACCGAATCACCCAGACACAACTCGCGTTGTGAACGGTGTGGTTAGCGGCATCTCGTTCTATGGAAACTGCCTCGGCCTGCCAAACATCGGTGGTGAGACGGTCTTTGATCGCGTCTACCAGGGCAATCCGCTGGTCAACGCGCTTAGCATCGGTGCTCTTCGCCACGAAGATTTGAAACTTGCAATCGCATCGAATCCTGGCGATCTTGTAATTCTCTTCGGTGCGCGAACCGGCGCTGACGGTATCGGTGGCGTTTCTGTTCTCGCCTCAGAAACGTTTGACAGCGAAGGCCCTTCGCGCAGACCAGCAGTGCAGGTTGGCGACCCGTTCGCAGAAAAGGTTTTGATTGAGTGCTGCCTCGAGCTTTACAAGGCAAACGTTGTTGCCGGAATTCAAGACCTCGGCGGTGCCGGTCTCTCGTGTGCAACTAGCGAGCTCGCGTCGAATGGAAACGCAGGAATGCGTGTGCAACTGCAGAACGTTCTTAAGCGCGACGAGTCGCTAACTCCAGAAGAAATTCTGATGAGCGAATCACAAGAGCGCATGATGGCGATTGTTCCGAAGAAAGACCGCAAGAAATTTGAAGCAATCGTGAACAAGTGGGAAGTAGAGTTTTCAATTCTCGGTGAAGTAATCGCTGAGCCTCGGCTCTACATTAACTGGGGCCACGAAGAAATCGTCAACGTGCCACCCCGAACTGTTGCACACGATGGTCCGGTTTACGAACGCCCAGTCGCGTTTCCGTCATACCAAGATGCGCTCAACGCAGACTCGGTTCACGCCCGAGGTTTGTATCGCGCAAATGAAAGTGGCAGTGACCTCGGCGCACAGGTGTGGCAGATTGTCACTTCACCAAACCAAGCTTCGAAGTCTTGGATTACCGATCAGTATGACCACTATGTTGGCGGCAACACTGCGCTTGCGATGCCTGACGACAGCGGCATGATTCGCGTTAGCGAGACCAGCGGTCTCGGTGTTTCGATTGCCACCGACGCGAACGGTCGCTTCTGCCAGCTCGACCCATACCAGGGTGCTCGTTTGGCTCTGGCCGAGGCCTACCGAAACGTAGCGGTTGGCGGGGCAAAGCCAATGGCGGTAACCAACTGTCTGAACTTCGGCAGCCCAGAGAACCCCGAGGTGATGTGGCAGTTCAAGCAGGCCACGGCCGGATTGGCCGATGGCTGCCTCGAACTCGGCATTCCGGTTACCGGCGGCAACGTCTCGTTCTACAACCAGACCGGCGACATTGCGATTCACCCAACCCCGGTTGTGGGTGTTCTCGGCGTAATTGATGATGTCGCAAGGCGAATCCCGTCTGGTTGGCAGGATGCCGGCAACAATATCTACCTGCTCGGCGTGACCCGCGATGAGCTCGATGGGTCTGTGTGGGCCGATGTTATTCACGACCACCTCGGTGGCCGACCTCCCGTTGTTGACCTAGCTCACGAGGCTGCGCTTGCCGACTTGCTGCACGGAGCCTCGCTACAGGGTCTTATTGAGTCTGCTCACGATCTCAGCGAGGCAGGTTTGGCGCAGGCACTGGTTGAGTCTTGCTTCAGGTTCGGCATGGGTGCTCGCGTGTGGCTCGATGAGATTTGCGAACGCGACAACGTTGATCGCACCTGCGCTCTGTTCAGCGAATCGACCGGTCGCGTTTTGGTTTCGATTGGTCGCGAGGATGACGTGAAGTTCATGGGTCTTTGCGAAGCTCGCGGAATTCCGGTTCTTCGAATTGGCGTTACCGATGACTCTGGTGAAATCGAAATTCAGGATGTCTCGACATTCGATCTCGAAGAAATGCGCGCTGCCTTCAAGGCAACTCTGCCCGCGCTGTTTGGCTAATTTACCTCGAATTGACCCAACGCAACTCGACCTTACGATCTTTTGCCGTGGGCGAAACAATGTTGTGAGGTCCATAACCTAGGTAGCCGATGTTTGCTTTGATTCCCAATCGGGAAAGTTGAAGAGACACGTTTTTTGCACGCATTGTTGCGATTCTCTTCATTACAATCGGACTCACATTTGCTTTGAAAACGAATCCAGTCACAAAAAGAGTTCCTTTGGAATCCTTAAGCTGAGCAGCTAAGGCCCGAAGCTGACTTATAGCAGTGGCTGAAAGAACAGTTGAATTTGGTGCGAACAACAACGGCTCAATTAATTTTTGACCACTCAAAACTGGCACGTTGTTTGGCTTCACAGCAACAACCACGCTAGTAACTGGCGCTTTTGTTATCACAGGCCTTGACGGTGCTGTTGGTGGCTGCGGAATAACTGGAGGGACCGGTGTTACCGGAGGCACAATTGGCGGCACTGGAGTCACCGGAGGGACCGGTGTTACCGGAGGCACAATTGGCGGCACTGGAGTCACCGGAGGGA
>CAZSRJ010000017.1:0-10631 GCA_964609235.1 uncultured Rhodoluna sp. | reverse complement strand
TCAACATCGGTGAACGCAACGCTGGTGTTCGGCAAGAGCGTCTTAGTCTGCGGGCTTGCAGTTGGCGCAGTCGGTGCAGCGACGGTTGGGGTAATCATCGCTGTTGCGTTCTGAGAGAACGCGTCGACAATTGCATACTTGATTGCCGTCGCTGTGCCAGAGAAAGTTGCGAGCGGAGTAAAGGTAACAGTCGAACCGCTGAGCGTATAGGTGCCTTCGTTTGCAACTGTCAAAGTTGTCGCGGTGCAGCTTGCAGCAGCGGTCGACACTGTTGGGCAGAGGCCAACAATAGTTACGCCGGCCGGATCATTGGTGAGCGGAGTAATTGTCTGCGCGGTGTTCCAAGGGCCACTCTTGGTGTCGTTCACCGCAACCGGTGCCGTTGGTGGCGACACGGTTGGAGTGTAGGTAGTCAATGCAACTTGACCGAGGGCGTCTGCAACCTGATAGGTCACAGCCGTTGCGGTGCCAGCAAAACTTGAGAGCGGAACGAACTGCACCTGGCCCGAAACGATCGAGTAGGTTCCCTGGTTTGCAATAGTCACCGAAGTCGCGTTGCAGTTCGGCGAAGTCTGGCCGCTAGCGCAGAGTGCAAGCGAGGCGGTGTTCAAAGTAGTTTGCGCGTTTGCGTTGTCGTTCGACAATACGTTGCTGGTCTGCGCGGTGTTCCAAGGCCCAGAGGTTACGTCAGCAGCAACCGTCGGGCCAGGAATAACGGTTGGCGTGTAGGTAGCAGAAACAACCTGACCTGAGTTGGCGGTCACCTGGTAGGCAACCGCAGTCGCTGTGCCAGACCATCCGTTAACAGGTGTGAAAGTGACATCACCGGTTGAAGTGTCGACCGTGTAGGTTCCTTGGTTGGCAATCAGCACGGATGTCGCGTTGCAGTTCGGCGAAGTCTGGCCGCTAGCGCAGAGCTTCACGCTGGTTGCGGTGAGAATCACACCGGCTGTTGTGGTGTCATTCGCCAGAACGCTCTTCACCTGAGCTGTGTTTAGCGGGCCCGAGCTGGTGTCGTTCACGGCAACTGGAGGAACCGGAGCTGAGACGGTTGGCGTGTAGGTAGAGCCAGCCGACTGCCCGAGCGAGTCGCTGATCTGGTAGCCAACCGCGGTCGCAGCACCGGTGAAGTTGATGAGTGGCGTGAAAACAAGGCTGCCGTTGCTAATCGTGTAGGTTCCCTGGTTTGCAATTGTCAGCGATGTCGCGTTGCAGTTTGGAGAGACCTGGCTGGTAGCCGGGTCACAAAGCCTCAGGCTTGAAGCAACCAAGGTTTCACCGCTGGCCGCGGTGTCGTTGGTCAGCACGGTCATGCTCTGCGCGGTGTTCCAAGGGCCGGTCGAAGTATCTGGGCTTGCGGTTGGCGCGGCAGGAACTATCGGTGTCAAACTCGATGAAGCTGTTAGGCCTGCCTGGTCGGTAACTCGATAGGTGACTGAAGTTTGGGTTCCAGGTGCAATGTTCGCAAAGGCTGCAAAGGTAACCTCGCCGTTGGTGATTGTCCAGGTTCCTTGGTTGGCAACGTTGAAACTGCCCGAAGAAATGCAGCTGCTGGTGTTTGCCGGGTCGACGATACAGCTCGAAGCAAGGTTTGCAGATCCTTGAGTTGCTAGAGCACCCGCGCCAGAGTCAACGTCGGTGAAAGTAACGCTGGTGTTCGGCAACAGTGTCTTGGTCTGTGGCGATGCAGTTGGCGCGTCAGGTGCAAACACGGTTGGGGTGATTGTCGCCTTCACGTTTTGCGCATACGCATCTACAGCTGCATAGGCAATCGGGGTCGCTGTTCCAGAGAAAGTTGAAAGCGGCGTGAAAGTAACAGTCGAACCGCTGAGTGTGTATGTGCCCTCGTTAGCAATCGTCAAAGTGGTCGCGGTGCAACTTGCTGCAGCGGTCGAAACTGTCGGGCACAAACCAACCATGGTGAGGCCAGCCGGGTCATTTGTCAGCGGAGTGATTGTTTGAGCGGCGTTCCAAGGCCCGCTGTTTGTGTCGTTGACAGCAGCCGATGCCGGAGGTGGAGTGACAGTTGGAGTATAAGTAGTAGAAGAAACCTGCCCGAGTGCATCGGCGATCTGGTAGGTGACAGGTGTTGCGGTGCCAGCAAAACTTGAAAGCGGAGTAAAACGAACCTGGCCGGTAACAATCGAGTAAGCGCCTTGGTTGGCTATGGTCACCGATGTCGCGTTGCAGTTTGGTGCGGTCTGGCCCGAAGCACAGAGTGCGAGCGAAGCTGGGTTCAGAGTCGTTAGTGAATCGGCATTGTCGTTAGCCAAAACGTTTCTGTCCTGAGCGGTGTTCCATGGCCCAGAAGTTACGTCGGGCAAAACTGTCGGTGCCGGAATCACTGTTGGCGTATAAGTGGCACTAACTGTCTGGCCAGAGTTTGCTGTCACTTGGTAGGCAACCGGGGTTGCTGTGCCAGACCAGTTGTTCACCGGCGTGAAGGTTACAACGCCAGTTGCGGTGTCGACCGCGTAAGTGCCCTGATTTGCAATGGTCACCGAAGTCGCGTTGCAGTTAGGCGAGGTCTGGCCGCTCGAGCAGAGCTTCACGCTGGTTGCGTCTAGGGTGACCCCGCCCGAGGTGGCGTCGTTTGCCAACACGGTCTTGACCTGAGCTGTGTTCATCGGGCCAGAGCTGGTGTCGTTGACTGCGACCGGTGCAGGTGCCGCAGTTACCGTTGGGGTGTAAACACTTGAGGCAACCTGTGCCAGCGAATCACTGATCTGATAAGCGACCGGGGTTGCCGTGCCGCTAAATGTAATCAGTGGTGTGAATTGAATTTGCCCGCCAACAATTTCGTAGGTGCCCTGGTTTGCGATGGTCACCGATGTTGCGTTGCAATTTGGTGCTGCCTGACTAGTTGCCGGGTTGCAGAGTTTCAAAGTCGATGCATTGAGTGCATACCCGGTTGGAGGCAAGTCGTTAGCAATAACGTCAGAGGTCTGTGGGGTGTTCCAAGGGCCCGAAGTTGAATCTGGGTATGCAACTGGAATTCCAGCAACCGACGGTGTGATGGTTGATGATCGAATCTGCCCGATTGAGTCGGTTACCTGATAGCCGAGTGGTGTTGCCGTTCCGGCGAATGAAGACAGAGGAACAAATCGAACGCTGCCATCAGATTGAACAGTGTAAGTTCCTTCGCCTGCAACCGTCACGGATGTCGCGTTGCAGTTATTGGGTGTTTGCCCCGAGGCGCAAAGCTTGACCGAAGTGACATCCCAGGTAACACCCGATGCAGTTTCGTCGTTGGCAAGAATGTTTATGTTCTGCGTCGCTGAATTCAATCCAGACGATGTGTCGGGCAGGGCAAAAGGAACGCTCGCTGGCACGATAGTCATCGAGTAGTCTTCGACCTCACCCGAGCTCACCTTGCCGGTTGCCACGGTAAGTGGGTCATAACTCAGACGAACACGGGCATAGATGAGGCCAGGAACAACCAATTGTGGAACTGTCCAACTCAAGGTTGCGCTAGTTACTCCAGCAGCAACGGTGGTGCAGTAACGCTCGCTGAAGGCAAATACTTCGTCGCGGTTGAAGTCGAGCCACGAACAGAGGTTTGCTGTTTCTGTGACAGCCGACAAGGTAACGGTTGTGCTGTAGGTCGAACCGGCATTTCCAAAGTTGATTGATGGCGAAGACACCCAGGCAGCGACACCGTCATCGGCCTTCGGGTTTCCGGCGAGCGATGTTCCGCTAGCAACCGCGTCGGCGTTGGTGGTTGCATAGAGCGCTGATGCCTGATCGGCAGCAACGGTTGCGCCTAGCTTCAGGTCTCCAATCGAGTGGCTCGCAACCGGGTTGTCATAACCGGTTGGAACAAGACCGAAGTCTTCTGAGATGCTGGCGGTTAGGTTCCAAGCATCAAGAAAGCCGGTGCCACGAGCGGTGCCAAGGTAAACCTCGAATGATGCTGAAGAGACGGTTCCGTTTAGTTGAATCGAACCACAACCAGCGGTTGCAGTTGCACCATACCCTGAGGTTGACTGACAACTAACCGATGGATTCTTTACAATCGGTTGAATGTATCGACCGTTGTTTACAACCTCGATGTTTGTTCCACTCAAGACCGACATCGTGAGATTTGGGGTTATCAGTGCCATTTCTGACCAGGACGTAGAACTTCCCGAGCCACCACCCCATCCGGCGAAAGAAATAACTGGGTCTTTCACGGGCTTCGAGAAGTAAACGGTCATCACACCACGTGGGCCACAAATGGTGTCGGCCACACAGTTATCGTTTCCTGTGGTCAGTTTTAGACCCGGTTCAGTAACCAAACCGGTGGCGGTGAAGTGCTGAGGCAAACCGCCGCGTTGAGCTAGCGACTCGGTTGATTCGTTAATGCAGAGATAGTTACCGGTTACCCCAACGCTGTAGTAAACACCATTAGGCAACTGGGTTTGTTTGGTTCTATTGATGCTTCCTGCGCCGTCGCAGTCCAATGGTTGGTTGGTGCCAGCATCGAAGGGTGTCGTCCAGTTCCAGGTTTTGTTGATTGGGTTGCTGCTCTGGCTGAACGATAGGGCGTCGTTACCGTTGGTGTCTTGAATCGCCAAGTTGGTCGCAGAGATGTTTGAGGCCGGAGATTCATACGAGACGATTACTTCGGTACCAGCGGTGATTGCAGTCGGCATCGTCAGCAGAACACTCGAACCCGAAACCGTTAGTGAGGTCGGGGTTACTGGCACTCCGCCTACGAAAACCGTGAATCTGCTTGGCGCTGGCAACGGCGCACCCTGAAGAGCTTCGTTGAACGCAACGGTTACCTGTGTGCCGCTGTAGGTCACCGGGTTGTTGGTTGCCAAGACCGGTGAAACTCGATCCGGGCCGAAGCCGGAGTTGTTAACTACCGGCGCATTAGTGAACGAAACCGAGTCGTTGCCGAGGGCATCCTGGATGGCTGCGTTGTTGGTTGCCTTGTCTGAAGTTGGCGCAACATATGAGACAGTAACGACTTTGTCGCTGTTCACAACACTCGAGAGGTTGAGGGTTAGGGTTGACCCGCTCATGCTGCGGTTTGAAATAGTGACCGGGTTGCCGTCAACATTCACCGTGTAACCAGCAGCGTTCAAACTAGAAGCGCCTAGGGCCTCGTCAAATGTCAGAACCAGCGCGGTGCCATTAGCGCTAAGCACTGCCCCGTTAGACGACATGAGCACCGGGCCAACCAAGTCAACAACGCGACTGAATGCTGCAGCGTCATTTCCGTTTAAGTCCTGAAGCGCGGCATTCGTGAGTGCATTATCTGAAATAGGTGCGGTGTAGGCAACCGTGATAGCCGTATTGTTTGGAACTGGCGATGACAGCGTTAGAACAACTGAATTGCCCGAAACCGTTAGCGAGGTCGGTGTGATTACCGAACCGTTAATAGTGACGCCAAACTGGCTGGTGAGAGGCACGGCTGACGACAACAAAGTCTCATTCATGTTGATTGTCACCTGAGAACCCGACACGGTAACCGGGTTGTTAGTCGCCAGAACAGGTGCCACTCGATCTGGCCCAAGTGATGAGTTATTTGTAACTGCAACATTAGAGAAAGAAACAGCATCATTGCCGGCTGTGTCTTGCACTGCCGCATTGTTGGTTTCGATGTTGAAGCTCGGCGCAAGATAAGAGACGGTCAAAATCTTGTCGCTGCTAATTGGGTTTGGCAAATTGAGAGTGACAGTTGAACCGGTGGTTGTGACACTCGAGACAGTCACGGCATTACCGTCAACAAAAACAGTGAACGCCGAAGCTGCCGCAGTCGTGGCTCCGATAGCTTCATTAAATGTGAGCACCAACGATGTGCCGTTGCTGCCGAGAACTGCACCAGCCGAAGATGCGAGAACGGGCGGTTGAAGATCTAGAACGCTAGCGAAGCTTGAACCGCCGCCACCGCCACCGCCGGTGCCACCAGAGCCACCACCGAAGTAACCACCACCGCCACCACCGCCACCAGCCGTGCTTGCAGCACCAGCAGCAACGCCGAAGCCACTGGTGAGTCTCGCGGCTCCGGCTGTTCCGTTGGTTGCGCCGGTAATTGCTGGGCTGGCTGCACCACCGCCAGCACCGGCCGCAGCCTGAGTCGCGCCGCCACCAAAGTTGGTTCCGGTTCCAAATCCGGCGCTTCCGTTACCGCCGGTGAGAGCTGTTGAGTCATTTCCGCCACCGTCACCACCGGCACCCTGAAGCGATGCTCCACCACCGCCACCTGCGGTTAGCAGATGCTTGGGAGTAGCTGCAACGGCAAAGACCGACGAACCGCCACCTCCAGAAGCGAAGAGGTTGTTCTTGTTGTTGCTGCAACTGGTATTGCTCGCCGCACCACCCGAACCGAATGGCGATGTCATAACCGAACCAACACAGGCTTGTGGAGCAGAGACCGTTCCGCTCATGTTGGTCAAACTAATTGCGGTTGTTGAACCGCTTGAGAAATATATCGACTGACCAGAGGTGCCCGATGTGGCAACCCTTGAGCCATTGAAGTATGCGAACGAACCGGTGAGTCCACTGACCGTGATTGTGTCTCCGACCTGGATGCCGTGAAGGCCTGAAACCCAGATGAAGCCAAAACCGGTGGCTTCGTTTCTCACCTGCTGAATCGTGAAATTCGATAGGGGTTTGGTTGTGTTGTTACCCAAACCACCCTGGCCAACTGTCAGATGGAACGACTGACCAGCAGTGACCGAATAGGTGCTCTCCACGTATCCACCATTACCACCGTTATAAGTAGTAACCGCACCGAGATCTCCGCCCGAGGTTGTTGCACCACCGCCGGCACCGTAAACCTTGAATGTCACCGAAGTGACACCTGCTGGAACAGTCCAGTTGTGAACCGCACCGACGTAGTTGAACTCTTCGGTGACTGCACCGTAACTCACGATGATGCAGCCCTGCGAGCCTTCGGTGTTAGCGCGAATGTTTGAACCAACACCACCGGCACCGCGGTTCACAGCACAGGTAGACGACTTGAGCGAGCTGTTAGTGGCGGTCTGTGAGCTAACCGAAGCCGCATCGTTTCCAGAGGTGTCTTGAATCGCGGCATTAGACACGGATGTGCTCGTCGGTGAAGGTGCCGCGTAGTTGACCAGAACTGCTTGACCTTGCTGAATTGCCGGTGACACCGAAAGCACAATCGTGGATCCACTCACAGCAACGCTATTCACCGTGACCGGCGAGCCAGCCGCCGTGATGGCAAACATGTTGGCTGCAGGCGCGATGGTGCCGAGAGATTCGTTGTAGGTCAGCGTCAGGCTGCCACCCGTATTGTTTACGGCCGAAGACTGATAAACCGGTGGTGTGATGTCTGCGGTTGAAGAGTTTGTAATCGTCACGGTTGCCAAAGAGGCTGCGTCTTCACCAGCCAGATTCTGAATGGCGTTATTGGTTGTGACGTTTGACGAAGTTGGCGCCGTGTATCTAACCGTCACGGTTTGCCCGATTCCCACTTTCGGATCCAAGGTCAAAACAACAGTCGAACCACTGATTGTGACGTTGGTAACAGTTGCAGGCGCTCCGTTCGATTGAACCTCAAACGCTGAGGCCAGTGGCGGAGTCGAACCCAGTGCCTTTGAGTAGGTCAAGGTCAACTCGGTTCCGGCGGCGTTCACCGCTGCGCTCTGATAAATGGGGTTCGACAGGGGCGTTACCGAGTTTGAGGCCGGCGAAGCAGATGAAAACGCTGTCGACGCGGTGTTGAAGGCGACAGCCGTGAACGTGTAAGCCTGCCCGTTGTTCAACCCACTAATCGTGCAACTGCCAGAAGCGCCGGTTACGGTGCAGGTCTTGCTGTTGTCTTGAACCGCGGTCACGGTGTAGCTGGTGGGGGTAACACCCGCACCAGCAGAAACCGTAATTGTTGCCTGGCCATCACCGGCAACGGCTACCGGAGCAAGAGGCGCTGAAGGCGGCGTATAGCTTGCAAAAAACTGCCTCACCGATGGGGTGTTTTCTGTGGCAACAACGATCTTGCCATCCGGCTTCACCGCGATGGAGTTGACGGTGCTATTCAGCTCTGAAGAAAGAACAACGAAAGTTGAGTCGGCGGTGAGGTCTGCGTTGTAGCGAATCAGGTTGCCAGAAAAGTTACCGCCGACGAGAATCTTTCCGTCGCTTTGAATGTCAACAGATTGAACGGTGTTGTTGGGAGTGGTCGCAAAGTTACCCGCGAGAGTGCCATCTGCATTCAATTTCTTGACGCGACCTGTAAAACTTCCGCCTACAATTATCGACCCATCGCTTTGAATCGCAATATCTTCTACGGTGCCTGCTACGGCAGATGCTGCGTTCGCGTTAAAAGTTGTATCAGCCAATCCTGTTGCAGTTATTCGCTTCAAGCCCCCTGTGAATGTTCCACCAACGAGAATTCTTCCGTCAGACTGCACTGCAATCGCGTTGACTATGGTTCCTACAGAAGAAGCAGCATTTGTGTTGAATGTTGCATCGGCTGCTCCTACCGAAGACACTTTCTTGAGACCGCCCGCGAAGTTACCACCGACAAGAACGCTGTCTGAAGTGTGAATTGCTACAGCATTTCCGGTTCCGCTAGAACCAAGCGCTGTTGCGGCTGCACTGTTGAAAGATGTATCGACAGCACCGATTGAAGAAAATCTATTAATCGGACCGCCAGAGTTATCGCCGACAATAATGCGCCCGAGCGAGTCGACCGCAATTGCTCGACCGCTGTTAACGGTCGTTCCAGCAGCGGCGTTAGTGTTAAAAGTTGTATCTGCAACGCCTGTTGCCGACACCTTCTTAAAAGCACCGGTGAAGTCACCCGCAAATAGAACCGAGTTATCGCTCAGAACGGCGACTTCATAGGTTCTGTTTGATGTTTGAGAACCGAAATTCGTTTTGAAAGTCGAGTCAACGGCACCGGGGGTATTCGCGAATGCCGAACCTGGATTGAATGCATTGCTGAAAGTGACAAGTGCGACCAGCATGGCTAAGGCAGAGAAGGCCCAGGTAGACCACTTTCTCAGGCTCCGCGCAATTTTCGTCACTTCAAAAGGCTAGACCGCGCCTCTTTGAGCTCACTTAGAAAGTGCCCCTAGTGGAACATTAGGAGGACATTGTCCGTCTTTGTTCATCAAATTCGCAAAAGAAAGCTACTGCTTTGGCGGCAGCGCCACCACACCTTCTTCTAGTGAGAAGACTGGGCTGACGTAGTTTCCGTCGGCAATAAAGATGTAGCCAGGAACCAACCAGGTGTTACCAAGTGAATCCCAGATCATGACGTGAGTCTTTACGCTCTCGTTGATCACAACAGTCACCGGTGTTGGTGTGGGCTCAACCGCTGGCATCAGCGATGCTTCGCCATCAACACCGTCTTTGGTATTTGGTGTTGAGTCGTAAGGCTCAATCTGAGCTTGCTGAGAAAAATACTTTTCGTAAGCCGAGGTAGAAATTGAACCTGCGTAGCGCCAGTCTGAAATGCGCTCAACCGCGTCTTTTGCAGAAATGGTTTTGAACTCGCCCTTGTCAACAAACTTTGCAGAGTGACCAGAGACCGATGCGAGCTTGCCGATCGATGACCAAGACACCGAGTATTCAATCGGGGTGTCTTCGCCATTCAGCTGCATGCTTGCAGATGCCCATGCACCCCAAACATCCGAGTTAACACGAATGTCTTTGGCATCAACCGAGAAACCGACAGACTTGAAAATGCGCACGGCTTCTGCTCTCGCCTCGGCAGCGGTTGGCACTAACTCGGGCGTTGGCTTTTGTTCGGCGTAGTTTGAGCAGAACTCGGTTCCATCTTCGGTTTTAGAAAAAGTTGCACAAACCGATTCTGGATAGGCCGAAGGGTCATAGAACCACCAGCTGCCCGAGCCAACCCAAGAAAGATTAATTGTCTTTGATCGGCCGTCTTGTTCACCGACCATAAACATTTCGTAGCCAGGATTGCCTGCGCCCATGTCAATCTTCTGTGTGGTGATCTCGCCAGTAACGCCAAGGGTGCGCATCAACTTGGTCAAGAGTGCCTGCGATTCGCCGGTGAGTTCGAGTTTGTATACGCGGTCGTTGCCGGTCTCGTTGCTCAAACCGCTGCCCGCAACGTAGCTGTAAATGAACGGGCTAATCATCATCATTTTGTCTGACGACAGCGAACTTGCCTCGCGGCTGCCCATCTCAGCGGGATTGCCCTGCTGCTGACCAAGAGTGATTAGGCCGGTTGGGCTGGTTTGACCGAGAGTCAGCGAAGCAACCACCGAGAGCGCCAAGGCACCTGAACCCACCGCTGCGAAAAGCGAGTTGCGCTTGCGGGCTGCCTTTGCCTTTACCTCACCAGAGGCAATAGCGCCTTCGATCAGGTCGCCGGTCAGAGCGTTGTCGGTTGCAGGGTCTGCCTTCTTGAGGCGACTAATTAGGTTGTCTTCGTTCATATCTTGTTTATGTTGCCTAACCGCAGAATCTTTCTAGCCTGATTTCTGGCTAGTCTTTCTCGGCGAGCGCGGCTTCGATTTTCTTTCTGGCCTTCAATAGTCTCAGGCTGGCGGCGTTGGGTGTGATCTGCAAAACCTTTGCGGCATCGCCAATCGGCAGATCTTCAAAGGCAACCAGCGCGAGCAGTTCGGCTTCTGCGGCAGTTAGTGCCTTCCAGGCTTGAGCCAAGTCGTAGTCGAGAACCGCGAGCGCTTCTGGAGAAG
>CAZSRJ010000016.1:8738-11104 GCA_964609235.1 uncultured Rhodoluna sp. | reverse complement strand
TGGTCTTTGCATCTGCCTTTAGAGGCTTGATGAAAGTCGCAAGGATCTGCTCACGTGGCAGAGCCAAGAGGAATGCAGTACGCAAGTCGATAGCCTTCTGGCTTGATCCAGCGAATACACCGGTGTAAGGCGCAGTTTCACCAAACGCGGTTCCGGTGCGAAGACCGAAGTGCGAGTAGGTTCCTGAAACCTTCGACTCAACAGTTACCGAACGAATGCCGTCTAGAAGTGCCTTGGCGGCAGTCGTAGGGTTAGCGTTCTGGTAGATGTCGATGTCACCGTTACGAAGAGCAGCAACAGCTGCGGTGTCGTTGGTGATTGTCTTGAACTGAACGGTGCGAACTGGGTTAGTTGTAGCCATAGCTGGACCTGAGTTGTAACGAGGGTTACGAACCAAGGTCAAGGTGCTGTCTGCAACCGCTGACTGAACAATGAATCCACCGTTGCTGATTAGCAATAGTGGGTTAGTGCTCGAGTTGATGGTGCGGATGTTGTACGCGTTGGTCCAGACGTCACCCATCTTCTTTAGCGCAGCGGTGTTCTTTGCACGGAACACTGATAGGAACTTCGCCTTTGCAGCGTTGTTCACTGATGCTGACTGAAGACCCTTCTTACCATCTGCAAGCAACGAGAGTGCGTGCACTGGGCTTGGGCCAGGAGCCAAAAGCTCCCAGTCTGGAAGAGGCTTCTTGAAGCGAATGGTGACAGTCATGTTGTTGTTGCTAAGGGTTGGAAGACCGACGACGTTTTCGCCGTAAGCTCCGCCGTAGCCAACGCTGTCAAAAGCAGGAGTTGTGTCGCTGTCTGTTGTGTCACCAAGACCAGCAGACTTTGAGTATTCGTCTGAGCTAATTACGTGGCTCAAAAGAAGGTCAACACCGTTAATTGGAGTGCCGTCTGACCAAACACGACCTGGCTTCACTGTGTAAGAGATGCGGAAGTCGGTTGGGGTGTTCTTGGTCACTGCCATGGTGCCGAATGTTGTGTTACGAATCAGCTTTGGGCTGTTGTCGTAGTAGGTGAAGCCCATGCCGGTTAGCGCAGCAACGTTTGCGTTGTACGCAGTGTTTCCATCGTTGGTCGAGCTGTTGAGCGATGTGATCTCACCAGCCGAGTGAACGATTACTGTCGAGCGAGTCGCTGCACCTGCAGGCGCCATTGCTACAGTCGTAAGACCTGCAACGGTTAGAGCAGAGGCAGAAACCATGCCAACAGCACGCAAAAAGCGATTTGTTTTCATATTGTGTTTCTCCTTGTTGTTTCGGATTTGCTGCCGCTTACCCAGGGCTCTAGAACCCGTAACAAGGAGTGCGTGGCAGCAAAGCCTTGGGTAAGTAAAGACTAGGCGAAAACTCTGGGTGAACAAAAGGAAAAGTCTAAGAATTACACTGCTTTACATTTCTGTTACAAATCGCCGTCTAGGGTCGGCTGGTAGCCTGAAACCATGCCAGCTTCTGCCCCGACCCTTATCTATGACGGTGACTGCGGCTTCTGCAAGCGCTCGCTGGCCTGGGGGCAGCGCAACCTAACGGCGTTTCCGAGGGCAATTGCCTTGCAGTCGACAGAGGCCAAGCAATCTGGGCTCACGCCATCACAGCTCGAAGAATCAATTTGGATAGTCGGCATCGAGAAGCCACTTGGCGCCGCAGAGGCAGCCGCCTTCATTCTTAAACTTCAGCCGGACGTGCTTTGGCGCACGCTCGGCTTGCTCATGTCGGCCTGGCCCATCAAAGTCATAGCGCGCTGGGTTTACTTTTGGGTTGCCCGCAATCGAGGGCGACTCTAGTGGCCGAACTTTTTGCAATCGGTTTCTTCGCCGGACTCGCTCTTGCGATTCCGGTTGGCCCGATGGCGATCATGCTCATCAACACGACGCTCGAAAAAGGATGGCGTCACGGTGTCGCCGGCGCAAGCGCTATGGCAACGGTTGATTTCTTGTATGCGCTTACAGTCTTTGTGCTCGGAACCGCGATCACTTCTTTCTTTGCAGACTGGGGCCAATTGCTCAGTCAAATCGGCGCGCTGATTTTGCTGGCTTTGGGTGCGGTCATGTTTGTTCGAAACATCAAACTGATGCGTTCAAATTCTTCAGAAATTTCTGATGCGAAGTCAGGAAAGACCGCGCTCAAGACCTTCGGTCTATTCGCTTTGGCAACCGCGGTGAATCCGCCAACCGCCCTCTACTTCTTAGCAATCGCTCCGAGCGTTGCTCAGTATGCAAGTTCGAACCTTTTGCTGAATGCCTTGATCTTTGCCATCGGCGTTTTTGTTGGTTCGGTTATTTGGCAACAGGTTCTGGCGCTAACTGGCAACACCTTACGAAAGTTCGCTCAACGCCGGGCGTGCAAGTCGTCGAGATTTCTGGT
>CAZSRJ010000016.1:0-8728 GCA_964609235.1 uncultured Rhodoluna sp. | reverse complement strand
ACGCAAGGTGCGCATAGTCTTTGGCTTGATCGGTGGAGCTCTCATTGTTGCGCTTGCGTTGGCTCTTTTGGCGAGGGCTGCAGCGTGATGTCAAAAAACTTTATTCGGTTCGAAATCTCAATCGTTCTATTGCTCAGCCTCGGCACTTCGGCGATTTACTCGCTGCTGAGATTTGCTGAAGCGCTTCTCTCACCCAAGGGTATTGGCGGAACGACCACAGAGTTGAACCCGGCACGATCAAGAGCTGAGTTCTTCGACTTCAGTTATCAACTACTTGGCATTTTGTTTGCAGTAGCGCCAGCGATTCTGGTTCTCTACCTGTTGCGCAGAGAAAACGAAAAAGCGTTTGACGAAATCGGCATCTGGCCTATCTCTCGAAGAAAAGACTTGCTTCGCGGTTTAGCCCTGGCCGCAGCGATTGGAATTCCGGGGCTCGCTCTCTACGCGAGCGCGCGAGCGCTGGGGCTCGCGGCGCAGGTTGTGCCGGCCGATCTTTCGGGCTACTGGTGGACGGTGCCCATGCTGTTGCTCTCGGCAGTGCGAGCGGCCATCCAAGAAGAAGTAATCATGGTGGCTTACCTATATATGAGGTTCGACCAGCTGGGCCTAAAGTTTGCCCATCAGCAGTTGATAAGCGCAACGATTCGCGCGCTGTACCACTCTTATCAGGGCTTTGCGGGCATAGTCGGCAACTTTGTCATGGGCCTGGTCTTCGGTTGGGCCTACCGCAGGTGGGGTCGAGTCATGCCGCTGATAATTGCCCATTTCATCTTGGATGCGGTGAGCTTCGTGGGTTACGCGCTCTTGGCGAAACAATTGGCGAGTCTCGGTGGTATCTTCTAACCCCACCCGCGCCGTCTGCTAGATTGGGCGAACAGCAAACGCTGTAGTTCTAGTTTGACCTCAGGGGAAATCGGTGAAAATCCGATGCTGACCCGCAGCCGTAAGTCTTTATAGATAAGTCGGAATGCCTGAGCGAAAACGAAGACTCCAAAAAACCGTCGAGGAATACGGGTGGAGTCGAACAGCCCTATTCGGGCGTTCGCCTTCGCGCTCAGTTCTCGCTAACGCGAAAGGTTTCAAATGTTTGAAACAAAAACTGGGTTGCGCACAATCGCAACACTCATCACAATCACAGCGGTCGCACTTTCGACCAGCGTTCTGCCGGCTTCAGCAGAAGTCAAACAAGCAAATACGGTTCGCTTTATCGCCAGCAAGTTTGTTGACAAAAAGTATGTAGAAGGCTTCACGCCGGGTCGCCCAGACTTCGGTTTCACAATCGAGTCTTTGCTTCAGTTGAGGGCAGCCGGCCAAAGCGCCAGGAGCTTCAAGCCAGCTGTTGACTTCAACCTGCGATCGGCTGCCAACACCGGCATCAACACCAAGGTTGGAAGCCTCTTCGTTGATCAGAAGTTTCAAACGGGCAGAGGCGGAATGTTTTTGGTTGCAAGCAAAGCATTTGCTTTGCCAAAGTCAAGCCTTCGCACCTCGGTGCTCAACTCGGTAAAGAAATCAATAAACAAATCAGGTGAGATTGTCGATGCCAATGGCAACACCTTTATCTATGGCTGGACAATTCTTGGCCTCAACGCATCGGGTGAAACCAAACTCGCGGGTCTTGTAGCAACTAAATTGGCGACGCTTGCTCGAGCAGATGGTGGCTTTGGAACAGACTTAACTGCCGACACTTTGGCGAGCAGCGCAGATGCAACAGGCATGGCGCTTATGGCTTTCGCCTCTGTAAATAGAAGTAAGGCCGCTGTCACGACGAAGGCGGCAAACTGGCTAACCAAGACCGCGATGGTAACCGACCACTTTGTGGCCTGGGGCGAGGTCGACGTGAATGGCACGGCATACGCGGCCATGGGTCTCTCGGCTATCGGTCAGAAAAATGCAGCAATTCAGAAGTGGATGGTTTCACGCGTTGCCCCAACCGGCGGTCTGATCTCGGCATACTCGGGTGGCAAGGCAGATATCTTTGCTTCGGCTCAGGGTTACCTCGCTCTAATTGGCTCAGACTACGTCGCTCTAATCAAGTAGCGAAAATGAGAATCTCGCTTCGAATGGTGCTGATTGCGCTGGTGGCCTTTGTTGCCATCGGCGGGTTGATCAGCACCATTCCTAGCGAACCGAAGGCAACTCGCCTGCCTGAAAACGTTGGCAGCGCACAGTGTGAATCTGGTCTCGGCGTTTCTCTTGTGATCGACTTCGGCACATCCAGCGCTAGTGAAATCGAAGAGTTCTGTGTTACAGATTTTGATGCAACCGGATGGGATCTCTTCGCTGCCGCGGGTGTTTCGGTAGATGGCACGAGCGAGTATCCCACTGGATTCGTTTGCCGAATCGAAGGCTGGCCTGCATCCGAGGTTCAACCCTGCAGCAAAACTCCAACCGCCGCGCAAGGAACCTGGGGCTATTTCGTGGCCGATGCTGGCAGCGCCGAATGGCAATACAGTGGCCAGGGCGCAGCCATGAGAAAGCCCCAATGCGGCGCGGTTGATGGATGGCGATTTATTGAGCCTGGCGAAAATGTTTCACAGAGCCTTCCGCGCGTGAAGCCTTCGTCGTTTGCGTGCAACTGATGTTTCAGAAGTTTGCTAGAAGAGTACATCCGTCAACCTGGTGGGTAATCGCTCTAGCTCTAGCGGTTATTGCTGGCTCGGCTACCAGCATCGTGCAGACCCTCTCGGTGGCAGCTTTCTCGGTGCTGTTGATTCTTGCCTTTCGTGAAGACGCGCCTTGGGCTAGGTCGCTCAAGTTCTATTTGATTCTTGCTCTCGCCGTGGTTGTTATTCGAGTCGTGTTTCGAATCGTGTTTTCGTTTAGCCAAGCGACCGACGAGATTTTGCTTGAGCTTCCGCGCTTCGAGTTAAACTTTGGCCTTGGCGCAATTGGGCTGCTCGGCAATATTTCGGCACCGGCGATCGTCGGCGCTCTGCTAGACGGAAGTCGCCTTGCGGCAATCATTCTCGCTATCGCAGTTGCCAACACCCTCGCGAATCCGCGCAAACTCTTGAAGTCGGCTCCGGGTGCGCTGTATGAAATTGCCACGAGCGTTTCGGTGGCAATTAACCTAGCGCCGCAACTTATTGAGAGCTTTGGTCGCGTTAGGCGGGCGCGAGGGCTGCGCGGCAAAGGCCGCAAGACGTCAACCCTCAACGGCCTGCTGATTCCAGTGCTAGAAGACACGCTTGATAGATCGTTGCTGTTAGCAGCCAGCATGGATGCACGCGGTTTCGGGCGCAAGTCAAACCAGAGCAAGGGTGAGTTGCTTCTGGCGAGAGCGTTGGCGTTGCAGTCGCTGCTGGCAATCACCATTGGAGTTTTCGTGCTGCTGAGCGGATTCTCGGCGCCGGCTGCCTTCGTTCTGCTGGCAATTGGTGCTGTCACGTCAGTGATCAGCGTGCGAATCACATCACGCAGAAACTCAAGAACCAGTATTGCCAGATCGGCTCGCACACCGGTTGACTTCGCGGTGCTAGGTGCTTGCGCCGTTCTGCTGTTTGTTCACTTTTCGTGGGTGGTGAGCTCGGTTTGATAAGCCTCAAGAATTTCACATTTACCTACAAGAACGGCGATGAGCCAAGACTCAACAGAGCCAACATAGAAATCAACGCGGGGCAATTTGTTTTAGTTTGCGGCGCAACCGGCAGCGGCAAGTCAACTTTGCTAAAGGCGTTGGTTGGGCTGATTCCGCACTTCAGTGGAGGAACGGCAAGTGGAGTGAGGGTAATCAATCAACAAGACTTCAGCAGAGCAATGCCTCACGAAACGGCGCACCTAATTGGCTATGTGAACCAGCAACCCGAAGGCGCTTTCGTTGCAGACACCGTTCTCGAAGAGCTGGCTTTTGCCCTCGAACAACTCGCGGTGGGCCGAGACGAAATGGTTCGAAGGGTCGACGCCGCGCTTGCAGCGACCGGGCTAACTGAGCTGAGAGACAGAAAGTTGATTGAACTTTCTGGCGGACAACAGCAAAGAGTGGCAATCGCCGCGGCTCTGAGCGCGGGGCAGAGAATTCTGGTGCTAGATGAACCAACTTCTGCGCTCGACCCGATTGCCGCGCAGGAGCTTCTCGAATTCGTTTGGAAGCTCAGTCGCACCGAAGGAATCACCGTGATTGTTGCGGAGCATCGAATCGAACGGTTAATCGGGTTGGTTGATTCGGTGATCATTGTGAACAGCGATGGCACGGTTTCGCAGGGCGAACCTGTCGCTCAACTTTCTAGGTTCAGGTTCGTGCCACCGCTTATCGAAATGGCACAGCAACTAGCTTGGCCACGAGTTCTGCTGAACATGGAAGAAGCTGCAACCGAGTTTGCCCGCTCGGCACCGCACGCGGTGAAGCGCATAGCCCACCTGCCACTAAGTGCCGAAGTTCTAAAGGCCCAAGAGATCACTGTTGAGTACGGGTCTTTGCGAGCCGTCGACCAGGTTTCACTCTCGGCCAAGGCGGGCGAGGTCATCGCCGTGATGGGCGAAAACGGATCAGGCAAGACCTCGCTGCTCTGGGCGCTTCAGGGCACGGGCAGGCGTAGCGCCGGCAGCGTCTCTGTGGAGGGAGAGGAACCCTCTACACTCAACGCCACCGAGCGACTTTCTGTGGTTGCCATGGTTCCGCAGCAGGCAGCCGATCTGCTCTTCTTGCCTACCCTCGGCGAAGAACTAAACGAGGCCGATGAGGTTGCCGACGCCAGGCCGGCTTCAACGAGCCAGCTGTTCGAGCAGTTCAGTGGTCGCATCGACCCGTCGGTTCATCCCCGCGATTTGAGCAGCGGTCAGCAGCTTTCACTTGTTTTGGCGATGCAATTGGTAAAGAACGCAAAAGTTGTTTTGCTAGACGAACCAACCCGCGGTCTCGACTACGCAGCCAAAAAGCAGGTTGCTCAAGTTTTGCGAAACCTCGCCTCTCAGGGCAAGGCCGTCATCTTCGCTTCACACGATGTTGAGTTCATCGCTCAATCTGCCGATCGAGTTATTCAACTTGAAGCCGGCAAGTTAATCGCCGATGATGTGGTTGAGGCCGCTCTCGAGTATCGCGAAGGCAATTCACTTGCAAGCCAGGTTGCACAAATCACCAAATTGCCTGGCGTGATTGCGTTGCAGCAGGTGGTGTCGAATGAATAGACAGCCGCTTCTCTCAAAGGTGTCAATTTCGGTGGCCGCACTGGCTTCGCTTTTGATGTTTGCCTGGCCACTTCTGATTGCAACCGATAGCCAAAACGAGAATCTTCTGGCACAAGGCGTTTTTTTGGCGCTCATGCCGCTGATCATCGTGCTTACGCTGGTTGAATTTGCAACCGGTGAAATCGGCTCACGCCAACTTGCAATTCTTGGGGTGATGACGGCAATCAACGCAGTGGTTCGATTGCTCGGAGCCGGCACCGCCGGAATCGAAACGGCATTCTTTCTAATCATCATCGGCGCTTACGTATTCAGAAGTAGCTTCGGTTTCATACTTGGCAGTGCATCGATTCTGGTTTCGGCGCTGCTCGGCGCGGGCGTTGGCCCGTGGCTACCTTTTCAAATGATGGCCGCCGGTCTGGTTGGAATCGGCGCCGGTGCTCTTTGGCGATTCAAGAGCAAGTTTGCCCAGCTGCTAACCCTCTGCGCTTACTCAGTCTTCGCGAGTTTCGTCTATGGAGCACTAATGACCCTCTGGAACTGGCCGTTCTTGGCCGGCACAGACTCGTCGGTATCTTATGAAGCCGGCGCCGGGCTTGGCGCGAACCTGCTGCGCTTCTTGAACTACGAAATTGTTACCGGTGGTTTGCTCTGGGATGCCGGCCGAGCAATCACCACCTGCGTCTTGATTCTGATTGCGGCACCGGCGTTGCTAACGTCGCTCAGACGTGCGGCCAACCGCGGCGGATTCGAAGGCTAGCGCTAGATTCGCCAGGCTGGCACTCGCCAACCGAAAATCAAAACCGCCAAACGAACTGCAATCGTGAAGACTGCACCCACGGCAACCGCGACGGCCGCCGGCCAAGCGAGCCAGTGAGCGAAAACCACGAGCCAGCATCCGAGAAAAGCCACAGAGGCATATGGTTGGTGATCGCTGAATGCTCGCGGAACCTGATTCGTAAACACGTCTCGCAAGACACTTCCGAAGATTGCGGTTATGACACCCATGATTACGGCCACTATCGCCGATGTGCCAGATTGCAATGCAATCATCGTGCCACCGCTGGCAAAAACGCCGAGGCCAATTGCATCTGGCCACTGCATCGCGCGCTCTGTGAACTCAAGGTGTCTAGCTCTGAAGAAAATCATGGCCAAACCGCAGATGATCAGAATTGCCCAGATCCACCAGTCGTTTGCAATCCAGAACAGTGGGCTGCGATTCAACAGGATGTCGCGCAAGGTTCCTCCACCGAATGCCGCGACCGCGGTAACCATTGCCATGCCAACTATGTCGAGCTTTTTGCGCGCGGCTTCGATTAGCCCAGAGAAGGCAAAGGCAAGCGTGCCCAAGATTTCAAACGGCAGGTTGAAGTTAGTTGCCCACCACTGAAGTTGCTCGTTAGTCACAGAGCAAGTCTAGGCAGGCGAGAAACGAAACAGCCCGCCATTGCTGGCGGGCTGTTTCTCACATGGGATGCTGCAGATGGTGGAGATGGGGGGAATTGAACCCCCGTCCAATGCAATGATCACGGCACTTCTACGGGTGTAGCTTCAATGAGGTTCTACTCGGCCCCGGCGCTAGCTTGAAGCGACATATCCGACAGGCCCAGCCATAGTGAGAGTCCCGAGTGCCCCTACGACATAGACACTCAGCGAGATTTCTAAATGACGCCAGGCTCTAAAACGAAATCAGATTTAGGCTGACGGACTCTGGGCTAGCTTATGCAGCTAGGGCAAAGTCGGTGCGGTTTGATTTGGCACCTATAGTTTGCAGCGGACATTTACGAGTTGACGCTACATTCTCGACCCGCTTCTTCCATTCACTAATGCAATGTCGAAACCGATCATCCCCATGTTTAGTTATCAAACCCCTTGCGAGGCTCTATAAGAGTAAGCCCTGGCTGTGACATTCACCAGAGCCAAGGCCTGTGAGTAGCCTGCGAGTTGGTCATACCCTTCGGGAAGGCAACGCCAATCCTGAGAGATATCTGACTATTGATTGGGAGAAATCGGAGCCTTCAAGACGGGCATTTAGACTTGTGGAAATGTCGCTGCCGCCAGCGCGGTTCAAGAGAAGAGGGACTTCTTGGAAGAAGTAATGTTTGTCGCCCCGTGGGTATGGCAGGTGTCAATCGCCGTCATCACCTTGGTGATTTTGGGTGATCTGATTTATCAGATTCGCAAGCCACACGAGCCAACCTTCAAAGAGTCGGCAATTCAAAGCGTCATCTACATAGGACTCGCGCTTCTATTCACCTTGGTTATCACCGAGGTTTGGGGCTCCAGATTTGGTGGCGAATACTTGGCCGGCTTCATAACTGAGAAGTCGCTCTCGGTTGACAATCTGTTCGTCTTCTTGGTTATCTTCACAAAGTTCGCGGTTCCGAGAAGGTTGCAAAGCCAAGCTCTGCTTATCGGTATCGTCTTGGCCCTCATCTTGCGTGGAATTTTCATCGCGGCTGGTGCCGCTGCAATCGAACGCTTCAGCTGGGTCTTCTACCTCTTCGGATTCTTCCTGCTCTACACCGCAGTGCTCTTGATTTGGGACACGCTAAAGGCCGGAAGCCACGACGAAAAGGTGCCCGGCGGAAAAGTGACCGCTTTTGTAAAGCGTCACTTTCCAACAGTTGATGAGTATCACGGAACGAAACTCACAATTGTTCAGAACGGCAAGCGCTTTATCACCCCATTGATGCTTGTGATGATTGCAATCGGCATGACCGACCTGCTATTTGCCCTCGATTCGATTCCGGCAGTCTATGGATTGACCAACGAGCCGTACATCGTGTTTATGGCTAACGCCTTCGCCCTCATGGGCTTGCGACAGCTCTACTTCTTGTTGAGCGGGCTAATGGAACGACTGAAGTACTTGGGTGTCGGTCTGGCTATCATTCTGGCTTGGATTGGTGTCAAGCTCGTGATTCACGCTCTTCACAAGAATGAGCTTCCGTTCTTGAACAACGGTGAGCCAATCAAGGCGATTCCAGAGATTGAGACAGACGTTTCACTCGGTTTCATCTTGATCACCTTGGTGGTAACCACCATCGTGAGCTTGATTGCAACCCGCGAGAAGAAGACCGGTTCGAAGAAGTAGTTAGTTGAATCAATAAACCCGCCAGCGATGGCGGGTTTATTGTTTGAATATTCCTTACAGGGGTTACCAGTCTTTGCCCTTGGTCGACATAGCCCGATCAGCCTCGCGCTTATCCTGCTGCTCTTTTAGAGCCTGACGCTTGTCATACTCCTTTTTGCCTCGAGCCAGTGCGATTTCGACCTTGGCATAGCCGTCTTTGAAGTAGAGCGACAGCGGCACGAGCGTGTAGCCACTCTCTTTGATTTTGCCGGCGAGCTTGTTGATCTCAACGCGGTTTAGCAGCAACTTGCGACGACGACGAGTCGAGTGGTTGTTCCAGGTGCCCTGGGTGTACTCGGGAATGTGCACGTTTTCGAGATAAGCCTGACCGCCCTCGATTGACGCGAATCCGTCGATTAGAGACGCGCGACCGGCACGCAACGACTTCACTTCGGTTCCACTCAGCACGATTCCGGCTTCGTAGACATCTTCAATGTGATAGTCGTGGCGCGCTTTGCGGTTGCTGGCAAC
>CAZSRJ010000015.1:5846-11216 GCA_964609235.1 uncultured Rhodoluna sp. | reverse complement strand
ACGTTGCCACAGAGAGCAACCTCACAACTCTACCTTGCCGACCACCAGGCGAGCAAGCGTTTTTCTGCCTCATCGGGGCCAAGCGGACCCTCCTCGATGCGCAGTTCGAGCAAGTAGTTGTAGGCCTCGCCAACTTCACGCGACGGCTTCAAATCAAGGATGCGCATAATGTCTTCGCCGCTTAGGTCTGGGCGCATAGCATTCAACTGCTCCTGCTCGGCAATCACGGCAATGCGCTGCTCGAGATCGTCGTAGGCGTGTGAGAGGCGGTCGGCCTTGCGCTTGTTTCGAGTGGTCACGTCGGCACGGGTGAGCGCGTGCAAGCGCAGCAGCTGATCGCCGGCGTCGCGCACATAACGACGAATCGCCGAGTCTGTCCAGGCCTGGTCGCTGTAGCCGAAGAATCGAAGGTGCAACTCGATTAACAGGCAAACCGCCTTGATGGTGTCGTTGTCAAACCGCAGCGCCTGCATGCGTTTCTTGGCCAGCTTCGCCCCGACCAAGTCGTGGTGATAAAAAGAGACTCCGCCACCAGGTTCGAGCTTGCGGGTTGCTGGCTTGCCGATGTCGTGCATCAGCGCGGCGAAGCGCAGCACGAAGTCGCTTTCGAGGCCGTAATCCTTTTCGTAGTCAATGGCTTGATCGACCACGGTCAGTGTGTGCTCGAACACATCCTTGTGGTGGTGGTGCTCGTCGACCTCGAGCTTCAATGCCGGCAACTCAGGCAGAACCAGTGCGGCAAGACCGCTGTCAACCAGAACCTCTAGCCCGAGCCTCGGGTTCTTGCCCTTCATTAGCTTGACGAATTCATCATGGATGCGCTCGGCGCTAATGATCTCGATGCGCTCGGCCATCGACGCCATGGCAGCAAAGGTTTCGGGTTCGATCTCAAACTCGAGTTGGGCAACGAAGCGAGCACCTCGCATCATGCGCAAGGGGTCATCGCTGAAAGAGTCTTCTGGCTTGCCGGGCGTGCGAAGCACTCCATCGATCAGGTCGCGCAGACCGTTGAATGGGTCGACAAAAACCTTGTCTGGCAACCTGAGCGCCATGGCGTTCACAGTGAAGTCGCGGCGCAACAGGTCTTCGGTTAGGTCTTTGCCGAAAGCAACCTCGGGCTTGCGGCTGTCGGCATCATATTTGTCGGCACGATAAGTGGTTATTTCGATGTGTTCGTCGCCGATTCGCGCCCCGATCGTGCCAAACTCGCGGCCGATGTCCCAGTGGGCGTCGACCATCGGCTTGATTAGCTGCAAAATCTCGTCTGGGGTAGCGGTTGTGGTGAAATCGAGGTCTGGTGACCTTCGCCCCAAGAATGCATCGCGAACCGGGCCGCCAACCAGAGCAATTTCGTGACCTGCAGCCGTGAAGCGTTCGCCGAGCTCGGCAAAGAGCGACGACTCGAATGTCTTCTCGAGATTCGCTATTGCTTCTGCCACGCTCTGCATGCTTTCAATCGTGCCACAGGCTTCGGCGTGGCCGAAGGCTTAAACTTTGCTTTATGAGCGAACGGCAGCCCGGAACACCTCGACCGAGGGTTGCCGAAACATCTGCCGGAGGATTCGTTCTGAGTGACGACGGCAGTTTTCGCATTGCTCTGATCGGTCGACTGAACCGCGGCAACCGCATCGACTGGTGTGTGCCGAAGGGGCATCCCGAAGGAAACGAAACGGCCGAACAAGCTGCCGTGCGCGAAATCGCCGAAGAAACCGGTCTGGTTGCCGAGGTGCTCGAACACCTGGGCGACATCGAATACGAGTTTCAGACCCCCGAAAAAACCATCGTGAAAACCGTTCACCACTTTCTATTGCAGCAAACCGGCGGGCACCTCACTATCGAAAACGATCCCGACCACGAAGCCGTCGACGTTCGCTGGTTCGCCCTAGACGAGATCGAAAAGCAGCTCACGCATGAAAACGAAAAACGTCTGGCTCGCAAGGTCATTGAGTGGGCGAGGGGCGAAGAGTGATTCGCAAACTTGTCTCGATGGCCGCAACCCTAATGCTTGTTCTGTTTTCGGCAACAACCGCTCAGGCGGCAGCAACAACTGAACCTCCCGCCGATTATCCGAGGGTTCACTTTGTTCCCGGGTCTAGCATCAACCTTCTTTCCTCGTCGTCGAACATTCCGCTGCGAATTCAGAATGATTACGCTGAAGACGTTGTCGTGCACGTGCACGCGATTGCGACAAATGGTCGACTGGTGATTCCGGCAGCAATCGCAGTGAAGATTCCGGGTGCAACCACCATTACCGCAAAACTTCCGGTGCGAGCCACTGGCGTTGGCAAAGTCGATCTGGTGGTTTGGCTTGAGAGTTTCGGTGGCTATCGACTCAACGAACAGATGTTCATCAAAGTTAATGTGAACGCAGATGCCGAAACCAACATCATCGTTGCCTTCACCGCAATCGTTTCAATTCTTGGAACACTCGGATTGGTTAGAACGCTTCGCAAACGTCGCGAGAGTCAGGTTGTCGCTTGAGTGTCGTGAGATCTTCGCTCGTGATGGCCAGCGGCACGGTGATTTCGAGAGTGCTCGGCTTTGCAAGATCTGTGATGCTCGCGATGGTGATTGGTGTTACCACCAACGCTGCCGATGCATTCGGTGTTGCTAACCAGCTGCCGAATAACGTTTACGCGATCATCGTCGGTGGTGTTTTGCAGGCTGTTTTGGTTCCGCAAATTGTTCGAGCGAGAGCGCATCTCGACGGTGGCAAGGGTTATGTCGACAAGCTGCTGACCTTCATCATTACTGTGTTCTTCTTCACGACCCTGGCTACAACCCTTGCGGCGCCAGTGTTGGTGTCGCTCTACACCACCGGTTGGAGCGCCGAACAGTTGGCCCTCGCAACCGCCTTCGCCTACTGGTGTCTGCCGCAGTTGTTCTTCTATGGTCTCTACTCGTTGCTCGGCGAAGTGCTAAACGCGCGTAGCGCCTTTGGGCCATTCATGTGGGCACCGGTGCTAAACAACGTTGTCGCGATTGCCGGTCTGGTTGGCTACGTGATCATGTTTGGCACCGACCCAACCGGCAAGCAAGCCGTCGAGTCTTGGTCTCAGTTGCAGGTTTCATGGATAGCCGGCACCGCAACTCTCGGCGTGGTCGCGCAAGCGCTGATTCTTTTTGTCGCCTGGAAAAAGATCGGCATGAAGTTAAGTCTCAACTTCAAGTGGCGCGGTTTCGGTTTGCGCCCAGCGCTCAAGGCGGCATCGTGGTCTCTCGGAATGGTTCTGGTTACCCAAATCGGTGGACTTGTGCAAACCGTTGTTGCATCGAGTGCGGTTAGCGCTCGAAACGAATCGATTGCTGTAGCCTCTGTCGCAGCCGCAGCCATCGCTTGGCTGATTTTCATGTTGCCGCACAGTGTTGCAACTGTTTCTATTGCAACAGCATACTTCACAAAGATGTCGGCGCACGTTCAAGAAAACCGCGTCGACTTGTTGAAGGCCGATTTAGCTCAGGGTCTTCGAACGATTTCGCTCATCTCTGTTTTCTCGAGTGCGGTTCTCATCGTGCTCGCCTATCCGGTTTCAAGAATTTTCATCGGTGAATATTTCGGCGCAGTTGCGCTCGCGAACGTTTTGATTGCCTTGATGATCGGCTTGCTTCCATTCAGTTTCGTCTTCATGATGCAGCGCGCGTTTTATGCGCTCGAAGATACGCGAACACCTTTTATATTCACTTGCGTTCAAATCTCTTTGCACATTGCGGGTTCACTCACGATGGCCGTTCTTGTTCCACGCGAATGGTTGGTGGTTTCACTCTCGCTGGTGACCAGCTTCACGGTTTCGGTTCAGGCGATTGTTGCCTATCTGCTTTTGCGTCGTCGAATCGGTTCTCTTAGTGAACACAAGATCGCGTCGAGCACAACCAAATTCACTGTCGTCGCAATCATCGCGGCGCTTGCCGGTTGGGCAACTCTCGAACTGCTCGGCGGAATCTCGCAGGGCTCGTTTGCGATGAAGACCATTCTCAATTCGCTAATCGTCGACGTTACTGTGGGTCTGGTAATGCTCATCGTTTACCTGGTGTTACTCAAACTGTTGCGAGTTCGAGAGATTGAAAATGCGCTAACCAAGGCTTTGGGAATACTGCGCCGCTAAAATCGGCTTGTATCTGTGGGCAATCGCCCGCTTCTAGGAGAAATCTTGCGCGACGTAATCATCATCGGTTCTGGGCCTGCCGGCTATACGGCGGCCATCTACACGGCACGCGCCGGGCTCAAGCCCCTGCTAATCGCCTCTTCGGTTGAAGCCGGTGGCGAGCTCATGAAGACCACAGACGTCGAGAACTTTCCTGGCTTTCCAGACGGGCTGATGGGCCCTGATCTCATGGCCAACATGCAGGCGCAGGCCGAGCGGTTCGGCACCGAAATTTTGCTGGATGACGTAATCGAGGTTGACCTCAAGGGCGACATCAAGATCGTAAAGACCGGCGCTGGCCAGACCTTCGAGGCTAAGACCGTGATTCTGGCCACCGGAGCCGCCTACCGCGAACTCGGGTTGCCGCGCGAAAAAGAGCTCAGTGGCCACGGAGTTTCGTGGTGTGCCACCTGCGACGGCTTCTTCTTTAGAGAGAAAGTCATCGGGGTTGTCGGCGGAGGAGACTCAGCCATGGAAGAGGCCATGTTCTTGAGTCGCTTCGGCAGCAAGGTTTACCTGATTCACCGTCGTGACTCGTTCAAGGCGTCAAAGACCATGCAAGAGCGTGTTTTGAACAACCCAAAGATCGAGATCGTCTACAACTCGGCGGTCGACGAGCTGCTCGGTGCGCCGAACCTAACCGGCGTCAAGCTAAAGAACACCGTAGACGGCGGCATCAGCGAACTGGCCGTTGATGGCTTGTTCATCGCAATCGGTTCTGACCCTCGAGTTTGGTTGGTTGAAAACCAGCTCAAGCTAACCGATGAAAAGTTCATCGAGGTCGAGGGTCGCAGTTCGCGCACTAGCCTGCCTGGTGTTTTTGCCTGCGGTGACGTAATCGACCCAACCTACCGTCAAGCAATTACCGCGGCTGGCTCTGGCTGTGTCGCGGCGCTAGATGCAGAACACTACCTGTCAGACCACTAGGTTTATAAAACAACTTTAGAAAAACGTTTCAAAAGAAATCGAGGATAACCATGGCAAAGAACGTAACCACCGCAAGCTTTCAGGCCGATGTGCTCAACAACGCGAAGCCGGTATTGGTTGATTTCTGGGCCGAGTGGTGTGGTCCGTGCCGCCAGGTTGGCAAAACCATTGCACCGCCAAGGCCCTGCACAATGCGAGCCAAAATCATGGCCTCAGCGCTGTCGGTTACGCCAGCCCAAACCGATGCCAGAACGAAAATAACCAGACCGATAATCAACATTCGATGGCGACCGAAGCGGTC
>CAZSRJ010000015.1:0-5836 GCA_964609235.1 uncultured Rhodoluna sp. | reverse complement strand
TCTGGGCCGAGTGGTGTGGTCCGTGCCGCCAGGTTGCGCCAATCCTCGACCAGATCTCTGCCGAATACGGCGACAAGATCGAAATCGTCAAGGTTAACGTTGACGAAGAGCCTGGGCTTGCTCAGCAGTATGGTGTCACCGGAATTCCTGCGCTGCAGGTTTTCGAGGGTGGCCAGCTGGTAAAAGCCATGGTCGGTGCCAAGCCTAAGTTTGCGCTTGAGCAAGACCTAGCTCAGTGGCTCCGCTAGGGCAATGCCAGAGCCCAGCTTCACCCGCAGCACTAACTTCGACGGCTGGTTAGATTCCTACTCAGAGCGGGCGCACACCCTTTCTGTCTCTGAGGTTCGAGCCCTTTTCGCCGTGGTTTCTAGGCCAGAGGTGGTCTCGCTCGCCGGTGGCATGCCCTACGTATCGGCCCTGCCAAAAGAACTTCTAGCCAAGTCTTACGAATCGATGATGGCCAAGAAGGGCGATCTGGCCATTCAATACGGTGGCGGTCAAGGCGACGCCGGTTTGCGTGAGCAATTGCGTGACGTTATGGCGCTCGAAGGCATCCAAGCCTCACCAGACGATTTGGTTGTGACTACGGGCTCACAGCATGCACTCGACCTAGTAGCCGGTCTCTTTCTAGATAAGGGCGATGTCGTTTTGGCCGAGGGGCCTTCGTATGTGGGCGCGATCGGAATCTTTAGGCACTACCAAGCGCACATCGAACACGTCTTCACCGATGACGATGGCATCTCGCCGGTTGCGTTGCAAGAGGCAATCGATCGAATGAAGGCGCAGGGTCGCCGAATCAAGTTTCTCTACCTGGTTCCGAATTTCGCGAACCCGTCTGGTGTCACTCTTGCGAAAGAGCGTCGTCCGCAAATAATCGAGATCTGTCAGCGCGAACACATTTTGATTCTCGAAGACAACCCATACGGTTTGCTCTACTTCGATAAGCCGGTGCCCGATGCGCTTCGAAGCATGGATGACAACGTCATCTACCTGGGTTCTTTCTCGAAGATTCTCGCTCCGGGTTTTCGCGTTGGCTATGTTCTAGCGCCACCGGCGCTTCGCGACAAAATTGTTCTCGCACAAGAATCTGCACTGCTCTGCCCGTCGATGTTTTCGCAGATGATGATCAGCGAATATCTCTCGGTTGCAGATTGGCAAAAACAGGTCGACACCTTTAGAGGTGTTTATCGCGAGCGTCGCGATGCCGCTCTCGAAGCAATGGCCGAACATTTGCCAGCACTGAAGACAACTAAACCTGATGGAGGTTTCTACCTTTGGGTAACCCTGCCAAAGGGAATCGACTCGAAAGCGATGTTGCCTCTCGCGGTGAAAGAGCTCGTTGCCTACACGCCCGGCACGGCTTTCTTCGGCGACTCAACGGGCCAAGAGTTTTTGCGAATCTGCTACAGCTACCCGACACCAGAGCGAATCAAGCTCGGCATCAAACGTTTGGCAACCGTGATCAATCTTCAAACAGAGTTACTAGAAACATTCGGCACGAAGAAAAAGTAGGCAGAGATGATTTCAAAGGGTAAGTCAAAGAGCAAAATCAAAATTCAAATTTTGGCCGGCGGAATTTCTCACGAGCGAGACATCTCACTCAAATCAGGCAGGCGAGTTGCCGACGCACTGCTTGCCGCCGGCGCCGATGTAATAATTCGCGAGCCAGACGAGCACCTGCTTTCTAACATAAAGAAAGACAAGCCTGATGTGATCTGGCCTTGCCTTCACGGTGCGAGTGGCGAGGATGGCGCTCTTCGAGACATACTCTCGCTCACTGGCGTTCCCTTTGTCGGGGCAACCGCGAACGGTGCCCGGCTCGCTTGGGACAAATCGATTGCGAAGGTTCTCGTTTCACAGGCGGGCATTCAGACTCCAGCGTCTGTCACCCTTCCGAAAGAAACATTTCGCGAGTTAGATGCAGACGCGATTCTCAAGGCCGTGACGCAGACCATCAGCTTTCCGTTGGTTGTGAAACCCGCGCGCAGCGGAAGCGCGCAGGGCGTATCGGTGGTTAAGAAGGCCGACGAGCTCTCACGCGCAATGGTCGACGCATACGTTTACTGCGACGTTGTGATCATCGAGAAATTCATCGAGGGAACAGAGTTGGCGATAAGCATTATCGATTTGGGTTCTGGTGCGATTGCTTTGCCAGCTGTTGAAATCGAGCCCCTGTCTGGTCGCTTCGGATACCAGGAGCGTTACACCGCCGGTGAAACTAACTATCACGTTCCTGCGCGCGTCACTCGTGCGGTAGCCGATCGCGCGGCGAAGGTTGCACTCGATGCGCACGTTGCACTCGGTTTGCGTCACCTCTCACGCATCGACGCGATAGTCGACAAGAAGGGAATCGTTTGGTTTCTCGAAGCAAACGTTTGCCCCGGTATGACCGAGACTTCATTGTTGCCGCAGGCGATTACTGCCGAGGGCTCAACGCTCGCAAGCGTTTATCTCTCAATTGCAGAGGCAGCGCTGCGAACCAGATAGTTGTTTAGAGATTTCTCTTGATACCAAACTTGTCAAGAATTCTGAACAGGTCTCCCATTGTTGCGAATTCAATTTTGATTTCGCCATTCTTTTTTCCAAGTTTGATTTTTGCGCGCGTGTCTAATGCGTCACCAAGAAGTTGCGCGAGCTCGTCAAGCGCTGCTGTTTTCGAACCAGGTCGCGTTGTGCCTTTTTTCTTTGCAACACCTTCGACGTCGATGGCGATCTGTTCTTCAAGCTGACGAACAGTTAGGTTTTCGCTTATCGCTTTATTTGCCCAGTGCTGCATTCGCTCTTCGTTCTTTGCAGAAAGAATTGCGCGAGCTTGGCCAGCGCTTAGTGCACCGCCGGCAACCTTAAGTTGAACGCTTCCTGGCAAGTTGAGCAGGCGAATCGTGTTTGAGATCTGCGGACGTGAGCGTCCGATTTTTGCAGACAACGCTTCTTGAGTAATTGCGAAGTCGGCCATCAGTTGCTGATATGCACTCGCTTCTTCGAGCGGGTTTAAGTTGCTGCGGTGCAAGTTCTCAAGCAGTGCGTCGCGCAGCATGTTCTCGTTCGCGGTTTCTCTAACCACAACCGGAATCGTTGTTTTTCCGGCTAGTCGAGACGCTCTCCAGCGCCTCTCGCCCATGATTAGTTCGAATTTGTCCTTTTCATTTGGTAGCGAACGAACAACAATTGGCTGCAAAACTCCGAATTCGCGTATCGAGTGCACGAGTTCATCCATGTCTGCCTGGTTGAAGTCTGTTCGTGGCTGGTTGTGGTTCGGCACGATCGCGTCGAGGTCTAGCTCTCTGAAGGTCATGCCCGGAACCGGAACCAATTCGGTTTCGGCGGGTGTATTGGCTGGCTTACCGCCTCCAAAGAAGATATCGCTTGGGCGCGACGTTTCGGCAGGCGCCGTTGGAATCAAGGCACCAATGCCTCGGCCTAGTCCGCCCTTTTTATCTGCCATTTTGCGCTCCTCTGATTGCTATTTCTCCGGCCGCCTCAAGATAGGCGATCGCACCTGGTGAAGAGCCGTCATAGGTAATGACGGTCTTTGAATAAGACGGGGCTTCAGACACCTTGACTGAGCGTGGAATGACTGTATCCAGGGTGATTGCTGGAAAGTGGCTGCGAACATCGTCGGCCACACCAGCGGCCAAGCGGGTTCTGCTGTCATACATGGTGAGCAAAATGGTCGACAGTTCGAGGGTCGGATTCAGGTATTGCTTGATCAGATTGATGTTCTTGAGCAGCTGAGTTAGCCCCTCAAGAGCGTAGTACTCGCACTGAATAGGAATCAGCACCTCGGTTGCTGCCACGAAGGAGTTCACGGTCAAGAGGCCGAGGCTCGGCGGGCAATCGATGAAAATGTAGTCTGGCGGTGTCATCGAGGTATTGATATAGGTCTCGATGGCGTTCTTGAGGCGGGTTTCGCGAGCGACTACCGAAACCAGCTCGAGTTCGGCTCCGGCTAGGTCGATGGTCGCCGGAACGCAGGTGAGACCAGGCATTTCGGTCGAGATTTGAACCACATCGGCGATCGGCGTGCCCTCGAGCAGCACGTTGTAGACGCTCGGCGTGCCCTCGCGGTGCTCGATGTTTAGGGCAGTCGAGGCGTTTCCCTGAGGGTCGAGGTCAACGACAAGCACCTGAAGGCCTTTGCTGGCAAGGGCTGCAGCCACGTTGACTGTGGTCGTGGTCTTGCCAACGCCACCCTTTTGATTAGAAATTGTGAAGATTCGGGTCTTTTCGGGCTTGGGTAGGCGCGTTTCTTTGAACCGAGCCAAGCGGTTGGTGTTCTCCGAAATTTCGCGTGCGAGAGGCGTGTCCATCAATCCACCAAGGATGTTCCGGTCTTCGCCTTCATGTTTCACGTGAAACATCTCCCCTAAATCTTGCTTACTTCGGTCTCGGTGGATTCGATCCAGCCGGTTGGTTCTGCGCTTACTTCTTTGCGATCGGCAGGATAGCCCAGGCCTGAGACAACGGTGGCCTCGGTGACTGAGGTGTCTTCGAATTTGGCTTCGTTTGGCAAGGTTTCTCCTGTTTTCAAAATTTAGACTAACTTAGTTCGAACCACCAAAGTGGGGTCTGCTAAGAATTCGCCACCTACGCGCACAATCTCAAAGCTCTCGATTGACAGCTTCTTCTGCAGTTTTTTCGAGTCAGCAATCTCGTCGGCCGCCTTTGATCCTTTGAGCGCAATGACCTCGCCGCTGTGCTTAGTAAGAGGAACGCACATTTTGAGCAGGTTTGGCAGAGCCGAAACCGCCCTTGCCGTGACCACATCGAAAACCTCGGCCACCTCTTCAGCCCTGGCTCGCAAAACCCGAACATTCTCGAGTTGCAGCTCAAGAACCACGCTCTTCAGCCAGTCCGACCGGCGTTCCATCGGCTCGATTAGCGTAAATTGTGCTTGAGGCTGAGCCAGTGCCATAGGAATTCCAGGTAATCCCGCGCCGGAGCCAACGTCGGCAACCGTGGTTGCGGGCGAAACCAGTTCGGCTACAACCGCCGAATTGAGAATGTGGCGGGTCCAAAGTTTGGGCATTTCACGTGGGCCGAGCAGTCCGAGCAGGTCGCCATCGCGCACGAGCAGCTCAAAATATCTGCGGGCTCGATCGATGTTCTCGCCAAAAATAAGGCCCGCGCTTGCCGGCTCGGCCTCCGGGGCAAATTTGCCCTCTAGATTCTCCACGTGGAGGTCCAATGTTTCACGTGAAACTATGCAGGCTTGATGACTATGTGGCGCTCTTTGCCTTCGCCCTCAGACTCAGACACTAGGCCGGCTTCGCTAACCAAATCGTGCACAATCTTGCGCTCGTATGAGCTCATTGGCTTCATCGGGATGGCTTCGCCGCTGTCTTTTACCTTGGCAACCAGCTTGTTTACAATGCGGGTTAGGTCGTCGACTCGGGTTTGGCGTGAGCCGCCAACATCAAGAATCAGGCGGCTGAACGAGTTTGTCTTGACCTGCACGGCCAGGCGAGTGAGCTCCTGCAAGGCCTCGACGGTCTCTGGGTTCGAGATCAGCTTGAGATTGCTGTCTTCACCGGCCGTGATTTCTAGGTATGCGCGCCCCTGGCGAACATCGATTTCAATGTCGCCATCGAGGTCGAAGATGTCAAGCAGTTCCTCGAGGTAGTCTGCGGCGATTTCGCCCTCTTCCTCAAGCTGCTTTGGGGTCTCGGCTGGCTTAGCTAGCTCGTCTTGCGCTGACTCGAGTTCTTCGGTCGCTTCGTTTAGGTTCTCGTCTGTCATGGCTTCTTCTTTTTCTTGGCGCGCTTCTTGCCCTCAGGCTGAACACGCTGGGTTGAACTTGGAGTCTCTGGGGCTGGGGTCTCTTCAACCGGAGCCG
>CAZSRJ010000014.1:0-11553 GCA_964609235.1 uncultured Rhodoluna sp. | reverse complement strand
GTGGCCATGGATCCCGGTTATGGCCAGCCCAGCAAGTGGGAAAGCAACTTGCGCCGCCGCCAAAGCCCGGGTCTGACCCGTGTGGACGCGGCCTCGGTGAGCTTCACACCCTTGCCAACAAAGTTGGCAACACCAGCGCTGGCGTTCATCGTCACGGTTCCGCCAATAGTCGAGTTGCTCGAAGACAACGTCACAGTCTGGCTCGCATCAGACCCAGTGGTAACCGTGTTGCCATCCTGGTCTTGAATAGTTACAACCGGCTGAGTGCCAAACACTGTGTCATTCACCAAAGTCTCAGGCGAAGTCATGGCCAACTGGAATGGCACACCGTGAGTCAACGCGAAGGTCTGAGTTGCATCGGTCAAGCCGCTCGAGCTAAATGTCAGGGTCTTCGAGCCAATCGTGCCATTCTTGCCAAGTGCTGTGGCGGCTGTCGCCCAATCGGCCACACCATTTACAGCGTTGACTGTGGTGGTGCCGGTCAAGTTTGCGCTGCTGATTGCAACCGCGATCGATGCCGACGAAGCAGTAACAACGTTGCCACCAATGTCTGCAACCGAGACAACTGGCTGGGTGGTGAAGTTAGTGCGGTTTGCGAAACCAGCGGCCTGCGTGGTCAAAATCAACTGTGTCGGAGCACCGATGGTTACCGCAAGGCTCTGAGTTATGTTGCTCAAACCGGTTGACGAGTATGTCAAAACATAGGTGTCTACAGTACCGGTCAGCTTGACGGACGAGAACGAAGCGGTTCCGGCAGTTGCAGCGAGCGAGAAGGTGCCACCCAGAACTGCGTTGCCAGAAGCAACACCTGCTGAAACAGAAATGTTGATTGTTGCAGTTGAAGTTGTCAGGTTGTCGTCGGCATCGAGCAACTTGACTACCGGCTGAGTGGTGAAGTTGTTGCCATTGACGGCACCGGCCGCTGCCGTGTCTAGCACCATGCGCGTTGCTGCACCGGCCACCAAAGTAGCGGTTTGGGTTGTCGAGGTGAGACCAGTTGCAGAATAAGTGATCGTGTAGGTGGCAGCTTTTCCGGTGAGCTTTAGATCTGCGAATGTCCTCGAGCCAACGACAGACGAAGCACTTAGGGTGCCATCAAGGGTCACGTCAGCCGAGTTGGCCGAAGTCACGCTCACTGCAATCGTGTTGGTCGCATTTTCAACAGTGTTGCCCGAAACATCCTGCACTGTGACTGTTGGCTGCGCAGCAAAGTTAACGCGGTTGGTGGCCGAGACGGTTGAAGCCGATACACCAAGCTTGGTTGCGGTTCCATAAGTCAAAGTCACAGACAAGTTGGCTGTAAAGCCGCCAGGAGTCGATGTGGCCGTGATTGTCTTAGCGCCAACCAATCCCGTGAGTTTGACGCCACTGCCATCGAAGTTGGCGACACCGTTCACCGCATTCATAGTCACGGTTCCACCGATGGTGGCCCCGGTTGCGGTCAGGGTAATCGAAGCTGTCGAGCCGGTGACCACGTTGTCTGAGGCGTCACGCACCGTTACAACCGGCTGCACTGCGAGGGCCTGATCGTTCGCTGCGGTTGAGCTTCCGGTGATGGTCACCTTTGTCGCGGCCCCCGGAGCATTCGTAATGTTCTGCACGGCGCTTACCAAGCCCGTTGATGCAAAGGTGAGCGTGTACTGCTTGGCCTCACCGGTAAGACGTAGGTTCGTGAAGGTGAATGAACCAGCAACCGCGCTGTTGGTCAGTGTTCCGCCCAAAGTTGCGCCGGCTGATGCACTTGCGGTTATTGAAGCTGTTGAACTGTCAACCTTGTTGCCCGAGATGTCTTGAATCTCAACCGTCGGTTGCGTCGTGAAGTTAACGCCGTTCACGGCGCCGCTGGCCGAGGTGACCAGCGTTACCTTGTTCGGTGTTCCGGCGACAACAGTGAAGGTGTCGGCGAGGCTAATTGCAGTTTGATCGAGCGTGTAGGTAATCGACTTGCTGCCGATGAGCCCCGTGAACTTGAGGCCAGAGAATGTAGCGACACCATTTACTGCGTTGACAGTTGTGGTTCCGCTCAATCCCGAAGTCATCGATGCAACCACTGCCGAAGACGATGAGGTGCAGATGTTGCCATCCTGGTCTTGAATCTGCACGACAGGCTGATTGGTGAAAGTTTGGTCGTTTGCTACGCCTGCAACTCCAGCACTTGCCTGGTAGTAGATGCGCTCATAAGCTGTTGAGCTGTTGAGGCCCACGATGTCACCGATGCGGTATCCACCATTCGACGCTAGATGCACGCAGAACCTCTGCCAACCAGTGTTGTTGAAGTCACATGAACTCAAGTTCAATGCCTGCGAAGGATCTGCAAAACCCATCGAATAGCCCGTGCGGTAATACCAGCCGGTGCCATTAGAAATTGTTTTATTGTTTAGCGTTGTAGCAGTTAAGACATCAGCACGAGGCGCTGCTGCTGCCACCAAGAGAGTTGATGAACCGGTTGCCCGACCCGCAACCAACAGGTATGGCTGGGTGCAGTTGTTCAAGATGTTGGTTTCGAGCGTAGTGCCAGCCCCGTTGAATAGCTGAACATAGCACTGCGTCCATCCGCCCGAGGTCACGGTTGAAACAGCTACGTTTTGCTGCGGACCCGATGGGTAATAAGTAGGTGCGCCAGAACCCGAAGGCTGAATTCTCGTGGCTACAGCCAACTGCGAGACTGATCCGTGAGTCAGTGTAAAGGTCTGGGTTGTGTCGCTGGTCAGGCCGGCAGAAGCAAAAGTCAGGGTCTTGCTGCCGACCAGACCGTTCTTGCCCAGCGGTGTGGCGGCTGTCGACCAGTCGGCCACACCGTTGACCGCGGCAAGCGTTGTGGTACCGGTTAGGTTTCCGCTGTTGATCGAAACTGTCACATTCGCGGTTGAAGATGTGACGGTGTTGCCAGAGGCGTCCTGGATAGTGGCTACCGGCTGAGTTGTGAAGTTTGCGCGGTTCACAAAGCCGGCAACGCCGGTGGTGACAACAACCTTTGAAGCCGCTCCCGGCAAAAGAGTTACAGTTTGAGTCGCAGCGGTGTATGGAGGACTTGAATAGGTGATCGTATATGTATCTGCGGTGCCTGTTAGCGCAACAAAGTAGCCTGTGCAGTCAACCGCTCCTGCGGCAAAAGTTCCGCAACTTGTACCGTTTAAAGTTGCAACACCGCCGTTTACTCCCGCCGAAACCGACATCGTCATGGGCTGGCTGGTGAAGTCAGACCGGTTGTTGTCTTCATCTGTCAAATGAACGAGCGGCCGAGTTGTGAAACTCACTCCACTGTTGAAGCCAGACGCTGGCCTTGCTAGGTGAACCTTGGTTACTGTGCCGACTGTCACAGAAACATTGGACTGAGTGGCAGTAAGGTTTGGGTTAGTCGTTGAATACTCGAGAACATAATTGTTGGCTGCCGTTCCTTGAAGTCTGAGTGAGAACGAGGCCTGGCCAGCGTTTGCTGTCGCTGTTCCGCCAGAAAACACTGAACCCGGCCCTGACTTGACTGTCACCGTCACTGTGGCATTTGAAGTGGTGCGGTTGCCTGAAGCATCTGCTATCCAGACACTTGGTGAATTGGTGCAAAGCAATCTTGAAGGACATGTCAAGCCGGAACCGAAAACAATCAATTGGGTTGGGGCACCTGCCACAAGTGAGATTGTCTGGCTGGCTGTGAACTGCGATGGATTAGTAATTGTGTAAGTGAGGGCCACGCTTCCCGCGGTACCTGTGAGAGTGAGCCCCGAGAAGCTGGCGATACCGGAAACAGCTGGCTGAGTAGTGGTGCCCGATAGGGTCGCAGAACCTGATGTGGCAACTACGTTTTGGGTTGACTGCGCCCCGGTGCTAACCCTGTTGCCGTCTTGGTCGCGAATTTCAACTATTGGCTGGGTCGTGAAAGCCGAACCATTGGTAGCCCCGGCCGCCTGGGTGGTAACTGCAATTTGGGTGGCAGGGCCGTGAGTGAGACTAAAGCTCTGGGTAGCTGAGGTTAGCGCGCCCGAGGTGAAGGTCAGTACGTTGGTGTTTGAAATCAAACCGAAGGCCCCCAAACCAGTAAATGTAGCCACACCGGATGAAGGCGTTCTTGATGCCGTACCGGTGAGCGTTGAACCGCCGGTCATGGCAACCGAAACAGCCGTTGAATAGTTGGTCACTGTGTTGTCGTATGCATCCTGCACTGTCACAGCAGGCTGAACGGTGAAGTTGCTGCGGTTCACAAACCCTGAAGCCTGAGTTGTGAGTGCCAACTTCGATGCGTTACCAAAGGTGATGGTAATTGCAGATTGCGCAACGGTCATTGCCGGGTTCGTCGAGTATGTTGCCGTGAATGTGATTTGGTAGGTTCCCGACGCCAAACCACCGATGCCCAAATCTAAGAATGTTGCAACGCCGGCAACTGCGTTGACGGTTGTCTGACCAACGAGCGATCCAGTTCCGCCGGTCAAGCTTGCGGTAACTGCGAGTGTTGTTCCGTTTGTCGTCACAACCGTGTTCGATGCGGTTTGAATTTCAATTTGTGGTTGTGTCGTGAAGGCCAGTCCAGCTCGTCCACCAGCAGCCGCAACCTTTACCTCGAGGTGATCCGGGTCGCCAGCTTGAATTGTGATTGAAGCGGTGTTCACTGAAGCCTGCGTTGCAATAGCTGTGTTTTCAAAATTCACAACAATAGCGCCGGTTCCTGCGGTCACCCTCAGGTTGCTGAAAGTAAATGTGCCACCCACCTGAGTGATTGAAGTTGTGCCTCCAAGCGTGAATCCAGAAGTCGAAGTGCTCGCGGCAACAGTGTTCTGGGTGGTGTTTTGCGTTGCCAAGACGTTGTTGAAGATGTCGCGCAGCGTCACAATCGGCGTCGGACTGAATGCCGTGTTTATGAACCCTTGGGTTGGAACATTTGTGACCGCATACTGAGTAGCCACACCAAAGGCAGCTGTGATGCTGTCGACGGTGCCGACTGAGTAGGTTTGGCCGGTTGCCTCGGTGAAAGCCACGGATGGCGTTGCCCCGCTAGAGGTCATGGCCAAAGTGGTCACGTTGTTCTGGCCGCTGAGGTTGATGTTGCCGCCAGCCGAAACGCCGAGGTTTGCAATCGTAATCGCGCTGCTGCCAGAAACGGCACCGCTGGTGCGCAGGGCGAGAGTTGTGGTGCCTGTTGGTGTGATTGCCGAGGTTACGGCTATTTCGCCAGAGTTTGAACCACCAACAAAGCCGATTCGCACCGTTGGGCTAATCAGTCTGTTTATTTCCGCTGAAACAAGCGACATTCGAGCTGCATTCGCGGTTCCGAGATCGATGGCGCGACTATCTGTTCTAGGTGCCAAAGAGATTGAACCGGCTGAAGCCGTGATTGATACCGTTGTTGAAATAGTCATCGTGTCGGCTTGCAATTTGATGCTGCCGGCGGTTGATGTGAGAGCAACGGTGTTACTGAATTCTCCGCCTATGTATTCGATGTCACCGGCAATAGTTACAGCAGCACCCGGCGAAACGGTTTGCGTTACGGTAGCCGAACCAACATAGAGTCCTGTAACTGTGCTCGCCAGAGTCAAAGTTGCCGTTGGAAAGCTCAAGGCTCCACTGAAATCAGAACCCACAGGTGGCCTGACGTAAACCTTGTTTGCGCCGTTTATAGAACCGAAGTTGTCGGCAAGCGACGGTGCCGTTATGTAGACGTCACCGCCAACTTGACCGCTCAGTGGCTGCACAGTTAAAGAGCGGCTGGCCTCGCGGCCAAAGTACAAGGCATCGTCACCTCCATCAAAGTAGAAGTCACCTGACTTGGTAGAAACTGTTGCATTAGCCAAGAACGCACCGCGCCCGGATGTGGTGGCTGAAGTTGACCCAGAGTAACGAACATCTGACAAATCACCGCGGGCTGCAATCGTGATTGGTCCAAAGTTTCCCATGAGAAGCGGATAGGTGCTATTGGTCTCGCCAATGATTTCAATTGAGGTCGTCTTTGTCGCATACGAAGCGTAACTTTCGATGAGCGTTGCTACTGAAGTCGCTGGCGCTGCGATAGCCGATGACCAGATACCCGACGCAGTGTTGTCAGCGGTCACGCTGTTTGCAATTTCACCCTTCATGAAGACAGTTGCTCCAGAAACCTGTAATCCAGGGTGGTGCTCAATGCCAGATGCCGCGGTACTAGCAAAAACTGTCTTACCCCATATCGAAATTGCACCCATCTTGATAGCTGACGGTACGCTGGCGTCGTAAGACCTGATAATCACGCCGTTGGTTGCCGCCGAAGATCCAAGAGTTATACCGTCATCGGTGGTCGAAACCACAGGACCATCTGGGCGCAGGTTGCTATCGGCATCGGCTCCACCACCAATGACAATGTCGCCACCTGTCGCGTCAATTCGAGTGAAATTGCCCAATAGCAATCCGCCCGCGGTGGCGTTTACCGAATTTGTCCAGAGGGTGATGTCGTCGTTTGTTGTGCTGAAAATTCTGTATGCGCCGCTGGTTCCGGCTGTTGAACTCATGCTCGTGCCAGCTGTGAGCATGATTTCACCATCAGCTGTGATGTTGCCGTTTGCCGCGAGCGCACCCGTTGCCTTCACGGTAACGGTTCCGTTGACAGTCGTCGTCAGCGCATCGCTCACGGTGACGGCACCGCCGTAGATTTCGATGTCGCCGGCAATGTTTGCAGTTGCGGCCATTGTGATCGTTGCGGTATTCGTCAACTTGCCAATCTGAAGATGACCCAGATTTGTGAACGCCATGATGCTGACCAATGAAGGAGCGGCAGCGAAGGAATCTGACTTGCTCAGAATGTATGCGCCTGTTGCATTTCTAAAAGTGACCGAAGTGGTTGGGTGAATCGAGAGGCGATCTGAGTAGAAGTAAACATTACCTGCCATGCTCGAAGAAGTGAGCCCACCGAAAGTTGTGGCAGCTAGGCCAGAGCCAAAACCTAACTCAATTGCTTTTGTTGCACCATCGACGGTGATGTCTCCACCAACCGAAGAAACGTTGGTGTAGTTGAGCACAACAGCGTTAGTAGTGCCAGAACTTGCCACACCTGTGATCAAAATCGAACCGGCTGCGGTCGCCGTGATGTTTTGTGTACCCGAGTTGCTGAATACGTTTACACCAGATGCGGCACTTGATGCGCTTGAAGAAGCTGAGATTACCTGGCCGTTGATTTCAATTGCAGTACCCGAAACCGCACCAGAAGCGATTGTCGACGTGTAGCCGCCGTTGCGGTTCAAGAAGATTCCGTGCACAGCATTCGTTGAGGTTGGCCTGTCGCTCAGACCGAAGATTCCAATGGTGCCGGTGCCAGAAGTGATTCGCACGCCAGACCAGGCCGTCACCCCATCGAAACTTGTTTGATTGTTTGCCTCTCCCCTAATAACAATCGACCCCGAGCCGCTCGAAACCAAGCGAACCGAGTCTGTGGCAATGGCGCTCGAAGCCAACTCGACGCCAGAGCCGTTGGTGCTATTGCCCTGCGCGTATCCAGTTGGAGTCAACTCTGTAGCTGTCGCACCGCCAGCCATCGTGATTGAACCATTGGTAGTCAAGAAATCGACGTAGTTGTCTACGTTGATTGCGCCAGCGGCATTGGCGTCTGCGTTTGCCCAGAGCATTATCGGGCCATCAACCGAAGTGAAGGCACGTCGAGCGCCAGAGGTTCCGGCGGTCACCACGATGTCCGCGGCAGCCTTTAGCAAAATTGAGTTTGAACCCGAGACCGTGATGTTTGAGCCAGCAGTTATGTTGTTTGCATACACCGCAACCGAACCTGAAGAGGTGATTGTGGTTGACAAAGTCACATCAGCTTGGTTCTGAGTTGCACCAGAAACTATGCCGCCAGTGCCCGATTGACCGATAGTTACCGAGCCGATATTGCCACTGTTCACTCCGGTGATTCCGCTTAGCGACCAGGTGCTGTCGAAAGTCTGGGTCGCGCTGAACGACTGCGCACCAGTGAACGTACCAGCGGTTATAGAAGGTTGAATTACTAGAGAACCACTTGTCTTGACAATGACGCTTCCAGCTGTCGCATTATCGACAAAGTTGTTTCCCGAGATTGTGATGTTTGAAGACGAGTTGGTCACATCGGTTCCATCGGCACCAAAAATGATTGAATTGCTTGCCGTTGCTGTCGCCAGGTCTAGACCGGTACCAAAATTCGTGCGAATCGCACCCGATGTTGCCGAGAACTGCAATCTATTTGCGCTGTCGATCGCGTAAGACGCTGTTCTGGCCGTGGTCAAAGTGAAGTCAATGTCACCGCCACCAGTGGCAATGAATTTGTGCCAGTAGCCCTGCTGCTGCAAAGGGGTCAGTGTGCTGGCCGAGTTAGTGGTTTGAACTGACACTCGAATGGCAGGGTTGCTCACATCAGCCCCTGCCGATGAGGTCATGGTGAAGGGGCCCCAGTTTTCCATTGCGTTGTCGCCGGTGCTAGCGCTCAAAATGCTGAGATCTTGACGGCCCGCTCCCGAGTTCCAGGTCATCAAAGTTGCGTTGTAGAGGTTAGCCATACCTTGAGCCGCGCTCGCGCCAACTTGACCGTAAACACGAATCAATCCGCCGCCCGAAGTTAGGTTTGATGGGGCAGCCGTGTTGGTAGTTCCCAGCTGAATACCGTACGTGCTCGCCGTGTTGGTAAAAGTGTGGCCGTTGGGGAATCCGTTGGCATCAACACTGCTAGAACCCGCAAGGATAATTGCGCCACCGCTGGTAGAGATTGATGACGCATTACCGATGCTGATTCGACCCTCGCCTGAGGGCGACGCGGTGTTTTGAGCTGAACCAGAGCGCGCCCAAAGAACTACGTCTCCACCATTGGTTGTGATTGGGTCGTTAGAGCCAACAATCAGGTGAGTTGTGGCCTTGAACAAAACGTCACCGGTCGTTGTCGTGTTCACAGTTGTAACACCGCCGATGTCAACGGCACCCGCAGTAGCTGTCACCGAGATGCCGCTTGCACCCGAAGCTGTCATGTTAGCGCTAGTTGTTACAGCCGTACCAGTAACTGCAATGCTGCCGTTTGCCACTAGAGCCGCCGTGATCGAAACAGCTCCGGTTGCCGGAATCGAAATGGTTCCGCTGTTGGTTGTCGTGATTGAGCTCGACACAGTGACAGCAACACCATTGATAGTCACTGGGCCTGCTACCGAAGTGGTTCCACCAGAGATTGTCACAGCAGAGGTGTTTCCGGTCTTACCAATTCGCAAACTCGATGGCGGGCCACTCAAACTCAAGCTCGTTGTGCTAAACGCCGAGGTGAAGTTTGCGCCAGACGATTCGAGAACAACAGCACCGGTGGTCTTAATGTTGAGCGCTGCGTTCGACGCAATTACATCACCGATAACGGTTACGTTGCCCGATGCACTGGTTGCGCTTGTCGCACCTAGATTGTGCGCGTTAGTTCTGAACTGAACGCCTGAGTTTCCATTGATTGTAACTGTTCCGGCCGAGGCGATTACGTCGCCACCAGTTAGCAAGATTCCACCTGGGTTAGAAGTGTTTGCCGAAGTTTGCGAACCAAGAAGCGAGACGTTGCCGCCACCGCTTGCGTTGATCAAAAGCCCGTTGTCCCACGAACCGATGCCTCGGCTGCCACCATTGGCACCTGGCGTGCCGGTAGCGGCTCCGGTGATTGAGATTGCGGTGCCGGTGGTTGCCGCTGAGAGAACCTTGAAACCGCCGTTGGTTCCAGTGAATTCGATGGCGTTTCCGCCGTTGCTGGCAGATCGGCCATCCATGGTTATTCTGCCGGTGCCCGCATTGATGCTGGCACCACCCCAAATTTGAATTCCGCTCGATGAGTTTGCCGCTGAGGCCTGCTGGCCAAAGATTGTGATTGCTCCGCCGCCAGAGGAAAGAACAGAGTTAGTGTCGGCAGCTGTTGCGCTGGTGCCCAGCTGCACCGCCGCTGTTGTAGAAGTTGTGTATGCATAACCAGTTGGGATGCCATTCGCATCAACCTGACTGGTTCCGGCCATTGCGATTCGGCCGCCGTTTGTAGTTATTGTTACTGAGTTTCCTAGGGTGATGTTACCCACCGTGACTGCATCTGCCGCGGCAAGATAGCGGCTCCAAAGAATAGCGTTACCGCCGGCAGTGGTAATCGATCTCGAAGCTGTCACCGATAGGTTTGCACTCGCCTTCAAAGTAATTGGTGCAACAGCAGAGGTGCTCGCGTTTAGGTTTCCACCAATGCTTATGCTTCCTCCCGATGCGGTGATGGCAATGCCCAGCGCTCCCGCGCTAGTGATTGCTCCGGTTCCTGAAGTTGAAAGCGCGTTGATAACCACGTTGCCAGCAGCATTCAATGCGCCAGAGCCCGAGTACGCACCAGTTGCGTTGATTGTGATGTTTCCACCATTAGTTGCCGTTTGATTTCCACCGATAACCACAGCGCCACCGGTTATATCGATGTTTCCGGCAACAGAGTTTGTTCCGCTAACGGTGATGTCTGCGGTGTTGGTTGCGAGACCAACTTGCATGTAGCCGATGTTGGTTACCGACATACCGGTATCCATAACCTGAGCACCGCTGAAAGATGTTGCGTTGCTGATGATGAACAAATCGGTCGCATTTTGGAATGCGGCAGCGTTAGTGGTCGAACCAAACTGCACCTGGTCGGCCTTAATCGTCACATCGCCAGACATTGAGTTTGCTGCTGAGCCACCGATGAAGTTAGTGCTGCTCGATGTTTCACTCAAACGAACCTGCCTAGAACCACCGTCGAGCGTGATTGCACCGCCGGCAGCAAAAATGTCTGTCCAGTTGAGCGTGATTGAGGTAGTAGAGCCAGAGCTTGGTGAGCCAACAAGCAACACTTCACCACCACCGGTTGCGGAAATCGCGGTTCTCGCAGCAGCAGCCCCGCTCCATGAAACGATTCCTCGTCCGTTGGTTGACGTGCCGTTTGAGCGACCGGTCATGCTGATTGCGATGCCCGAGGTCTTGGCCGAAGTAACTGTGGTGTTGAAACCACCACCCCAGTTGAGCTCGATGCCGTGCCCATTGCTGGTGCCGGTTGGAGCAACCGAAACACCATCAAGCAGAATGGCACCAACACCCGAGTTGATTGCCGTTCCTGAGAAAACCTTGATGCCCATGCAACTGCCGGCATTCAAAGTGTTCTTGCCTCGAAGCGTGATGTTTCCGCCGTTTGAGTTGATTGCCAGACTGCCGTTAGCAACTGCGCTTGATCCGAGACGAATGCCGTCGCAGGTGCCCGCATTGACTCCATCGGCGTGAGTGGTCGGCGAGGTGTCGGTTGCCGCGGCCGAACCGCCAAAGACGATGTCGGCCCCGCGAGTTGAAACATCAACGTAGTTGCCGATCGATATTGACCCACCACCGGTAGCATCGGCGTTCGACCAGAGAGTTACCGGAGCAGTGCTGTTTGTTCCGGTAACCGAAATCGGGTTTTTGCTGACTGCCGTGCCGCTACTGACGTTAATGTCGCCAGTGGCCTTCACGACAACTCCCTTGCCGCTTGTAGCAGAAGTTGTAATGCCGCCGGTAAGAACTATATCGCCACCGTAAAGTTCAACATCACCCGTTGCGCGAATGCGATCTACGGTGAACTTGGTTGAGTTC
>CAZSRJ010000013.1:0-11573 GCA_964609235.1 uncultured Rhodoluna sp. | reverse complement strand
GCTCTACCGTTAGCGTCAAAGTTCTTGATGAATCGGTCACCACCGTTTGGCCAGGTTGATCCAACATCTTTCTTCTGCCAGTTTCCAAGACGCGCAATGATGCCGACGCTGTCAAAAGGCTTCATGCCCTCGAGCTTGAATGTAACCTTTTTTCCGAAAGAGTCTTCGCCATCAAACTTCACTTCACCACCAGCACCATCGGCACCGGTATCCATGTTCTTCCAGATCCACAGATTCCAGTTGTCGTAGTCACCGGCAATGCGGTTGTAGTGCACGGTGATGGTTAGCGTGTCTGAAGCGAGGGCTTTAGCTGGTGCTGCCGAAAATTGGCTTGCAAACACAGCCACAATCGCAAAAATGGCCAGCCAGACGCGCTGATTGATGGTCGATGTCATCTTCGGTATCCGTTTCTCTAGAACTTTGACAATTCTAACGAGACCAAGCGATGACTAGGTCGGTAAACGCGTTCACTGCGCGTAGTTTTTGCCAGTTCAGCAAACTCCCAGACTCCAGCTAATGCCGAGCCTCGCTTGCCCAAGCATCTGTTTGGGTTACTACGGTCTTGGCGCTGGTGATTGATTCGTCAATCGCCAGCGAAATCAAATGGTCTTGGCAGGCTTCCGCTAGCGGGTAAGGAGCTGCCGCCTTGCCATCAATCCAGTCGGCCATTTGCACCATGAGTTGCGCTATTGCGATCTCCTCATCCATGAGACGAAGCCCTTTGAACGCATTCTTGAACACGACTTGGCCCTCGAAAGATAAGTGTTCGGTGTCATAGCCGTCTAAATTCAGGTCATAGCCGAGTTGGTAACGCTCAATGCGCGAAGTTGTGATTGCCGGACCATCGACCAATCGAATCACCGAGTCATCGACTATCTCTCCCCTGCTACCACGAATGACTATTCTTCGGTGGCGCAGCTGGTTGTGCCATTGATTGTCGACGAAATTGTAGATTCCAGATTTTCCGGCGCCAAAATCAATGAGTGAAATGGTGGTCTTTGCGATCTTTGGGTTCAAGTCTTCGTTCCATCCTTCACGTGCAAGAGGATCGACTAAAGGCGCCGAAAACTGTTGGGTTGAGATTTCGGTTGGTTCAAAGCCTGAACCGAGAAAACCGCGCATAATCGATACCGCGTGATATCCGTGCGTCGAGGAAACCTCAACCGAACTTACTTGGCCGATGGTTCCAGCTCTAACAATTGCTAAGCGAGCAGCGTGACCTGGCAGAGACATGTACTGCTCGGCGACCTGAACTAGACCTGAAGAACCGACACTCTTCCATAGTGACTGCAAAGCCTCGAGCGTAGGTGCCGGCGGTGTTTCACAAAGCACATGGATGTCGGCGGCAACAAGGTCTTCGACTACCCCTGGATTCGCATCCCAAGAGACACTAACGATTGCATAGTCGGGCTTCTTATAGCTCAGTAGTTGACTGACCGAAGAAAAGGTCTGAACGCCGAAATCTAGTTGCAGCTTTGCTCGAACCTCTTCTTTGCGCGCAACTACGCCAATAATTTCGAATTTCTCAGGCATCAACTTCGCCAATCGAATAAAGAACAGTGCGCGCCAACCGGCGCCGATAACTGCGATTGAGGTCATGCGTAATGCTATTACGCCGAAGTTCAAGAAAAGGCCATTAAGTGCTGGAGACTCAGACCTGAAGTAATCGTCAAGAACCAAGTCGGTGCAGTTGAATCCATGAAGACTCTGGGCTGAACCCGACCTTTTCATAGAGCTTCAAGGCACCAGATTCATTTGCGGTGTCTACATTGAGCTCGACCGACTCGTAGCCTTTGTTCACACAATGGGAAACCCCGGTTTGAAGAAGGGCTTCGCCGATTCCTGAGCCTTGGTACTCCCGAGCAACACCAAGCGATGAGATGTAGCCTTTGTTGTCTTCTGAATATTCATCAGTGCACTGGCAAAAACCAACCGGACCATCGTTATCAAAAGCCATGAATACCCCTTTGGGGTCAATGAAGATGTCATCGATGACTAGCGATCTCCACTTTTCTAGATCTCTGGGAGCAAAGCCAAAGTGTTGAGAAAATGCGTCTTGGTGAACCTTGTGCCACAGGGCCACTTCTGCTGGGTCAGAGATATCGAGGTTTCGTATCTCGATTCCGTCAACCTGCCTAATTGCAGGCGCGCTCGAAATCTTCATTCTCATGGTGTAGTAACGACGCAGAAATTCAAAGCCGTGATTGCGCCAAGCGCTTTGTAGTCTCTCGTCTTGAAAATTGGCACCCGGCCACATTTGCCAATCGGGATGCTCTGATTGGGCTAATTCAATCGTCCAACCAACCACGCTCTCTAAACTCGCAACTTTTGGCCTTGCATAGATGTCTGTGAAGTATCGACCCCTTACAGAGTCAGGGTGCAAATTGACCACGACAGAATATTCGGCCTGATCATCAACACTAAGCAGGTAGGTAACACTCTCATCGATGTAGCCGGTCATAAAGTCAAGAGCTGCCTGTTCACTAAACAGAGTGCTCTTGCTGTCAACGCTCAGCTCGTGCTGATTGGCTATTTCGGCAATCAACTTGGCGTCGACTTCACTGGCTATTCGCTGCGAAGTTATCTTCATTTGTGGCAAGTCTCCTGAGGAGGTAAGGCTTTAGACGTCTGGTGGGGCGTGCGGGACTTGAACCCGCGACCGACGGATTATGAGTCCGCTGCTCTAACCGGCTGAGCTAACGCCCCCAGCCGCTAAAAAGTTTACCCGTGCGACTGGGTTTCTAACGATGAGCCGGTCTAAAGCAGGTTTGGGATCTTCTGCTCTGCTGCCAAGTTTGCGCGTCTGAAAATCAACGTAACAACTGTAGATAGCAAAACGATAAACAATGAGTAGAGTGCCGGAACGAGAAGTATCTGGTCTAAACCTGGGCTGTCGATGTACACAGCAACAATTACGGCAATCGCCAGTGGCCCGTTGTTGATTCCGGCCTCAAGAGCAATAGTTCGCGCATTGGCTGGGTGAAGTCGAAGCAGTTTAGACATGTTGTAGGCAGCAAACATTCCAACCGCGCCCAGACCAATTGCGACGACATAGGTAGGCCACTGGGTGTCAAGGAGTAGCTGCCAGTTTCGAGGAACCCAAACAGCAATCAAGAAAGGAATGAACAAAAGACCAAATACGCTGCCGATTAGTTCAATCAACGAACCAATATTGGCACTCAACCTTCGAATCAGCATTCCAATTCCGACCGGAATGATCAGACCAACGATTACGGTTGCTAACTCGCCGGGAGGCACGCTCAGTGATTCGTCAAGACCTAGCAGGTTTGAGTAGGCCCAGAGCGCTAATGGAGTCATTATGAACGCCCAGAGCGTTGAGTTCACTGTCATTGTCACGCTCAGCGCAACGTTTCCCTTGGAGAAGTAAGTGAAAAGATTCGAGGTTGTGCCGGCGGGCACGCTTCCCATAATCAAAGCACCAAGGGCAATGAAGAGCACACCTTCTGGAGGCGAGAACGGAAGAAGCACGGCCACAATTAGCAGGTACGAGGTTAAAGGCATGATGCCGAACTGGGCAACCCAGCCGACGACAAGGCCCCATGGGCGACGAAGCGCAAGCGTGAAGTCCTTTAGCGTCAATCCGGCTCCGAGCCCGAACATGATAATCAGAATGAAAACGCGAAGAAGGGTTTGTTCAAACTCGTTTACAACCGTTGCTTGGTTGGCTGTCTCTGCAGCGCGGATCATGAGCGAATTCATGGCTAGCCCTTCTTCTTCGAGATTGTGGCGATTTCTTGATTGCGCAGTTCTCTGCGCAAAATCTTGCCGATTGGGCTCTTTGGCAATTCGGTTACGAACTCGACCGAGCTAGGAACCTTGTATGCCGCTAGCTGAAGTCGGCAATGCGCGATGATGTCGGCCTCGGTTGGCTGCTCTGATCCGCAGACAACGAACGCCTTGACCTTTTCGCCCTTTCCTTCGTCAGGCACGCCGATTACCCCAACCTCAAGTACACCGTTGAACGAGGCAATTTGCTCTTCAACTTCATTTGGGTACACGTTGAAGCCAGAAACCAGGATCATGTCTTTCTTGCGATCGACAATTGTGAAATATCCGTCGGAGTCTCTCGTTGCGATGTCGCCAGTCTTGAACCATGCACCACTCATAGTTGCCTTGGTTTCGTCTGGTCGCTGCCAGTAACCCAGCATGATCTGCGGGCCAGAAGCGTAAATCTCACCCGGCTCGCCAACGGGGGCTTCAGAGCCATCTTCTTTAACACACTTCACATCAGTTGAAGGAACAGGGATGCCGATTGTGCCATCCTTGCCCTGCCCACCAAGTGGGTTGAATGTAAGTACCGGAGAGGTTTCTGTTAGGCCATAGCCCTCAACAATTGGAGTTCCGGTAACTTTTCTCCAGCGTTCAGAAACTGATTCGTGTAGAGCCATGCCACCGGCGGCAGAAGCGCGCAAGTGCTTAGGTGGGCTGTCAACAAACCAACGTTCGTTTAGCAACGCGTTGAATAGTGTGTTGACCCCTGTCATCCAAGTGACTTTGTAGTTTTCGAACACGCGTCTCAGGTTGCTTGGCGGCCTTGGTGATGGAACCAATAGGTTTCGAGCACCCATGTGCCAGAAGCCAAGCAGGTTGATGGTGAACGCGAAGATGTGATAGAGAGGCAGTGCCGTTACAACTACCTCTTTACCCTGCCTCATATAGTCACCACACATCGTGATGAGCTGAAGAGTGTTAGTGACCAGGTTGCCGTGCGAAAGCATGGCGCCCTTAGAAACACCCGTGGTGCCACCGGTGTACTGAAGTGCGGCAATCGAACTCTCGTCGAGAGATGCCACGTAGCCCTTTAGCTTGTCGTCAGACAGCTGCTTCGCGCCCGCGACAAGCGCATCGCTAAATTTGGTGTGCTTGACCGTGATTTTTGGAAGCGTTCTGCTCCAATATTTCTGAGTTACTCTAATCACGCCTGCGACAGGAGCTGGAAAATACTCTGAAATTTTTACGGTTACCACGTGTTCGATGCTGGTCTTAGGTAGCACGTCTGGCAAGCGATCGGCGAACATGTCGATTACTACAAGTGCCTTAGCGCCTGAGTCTGAGAATTGGTGACCCATCTCGGTTGCGGTGTAGAGGGGGTTGGTGTTGACCAAGACAAGCCCGGCCTTCAAAATGCCGAAAGCAACAATCGGATAGCTAAGGCAGTTTGGCATTTGAACGGCAACGCGGTCGCCGGCATTGAGCCCAATTACGTCGCGAAGGTAAACAGCGAAGCGGTCTGACAGCAAGTCAACTTGCGCGTAGCTGAGCGAGCCATTCATGCCATTCGGCATAACCTGCGTGAAAGCTTTGGTTTTACCGTTGGTTTTTGCGGCAGCTCGAATGAACTCTGGGAGGTTCTTGAAGGCAACCTTTGGAAGGTCGTGAGGAACATCACTGGGATAGTGATCTAGCCACGGGCGCTTGGTCATCTTTGCTCTTTCGCCTAGGTCCGGCGGAGTTAGCCCCCGCTGGCTCGTTTGGGAAAGCCTACCTGTTTTCGCGCTAGTCTTCAGATCTCAAACGCTCGGCAACCTCTTTTACGGCGGACTTAGCCTTGTTGGCTGCTTCAACCGCAGACTTCTTAACTTTGGCGTTGGCCTCTTTAGCCCGCTTCACGGCGTCTTCAGTGATTTCTTCGGCCTTTTCGACCAAGTTCTGTGAAGCTTCGCGAAGTGCCAGGGCCTGCTTTCTCATCAGAACAACCTGCGCCTTTAGTCGGGCGTTCAACCTTCCAATGGGCTCAAGATAGGCCGCGCGGTTGTCATCCGAGGTCTTGTCTGCATCTTTATCGCCTCGGTAAAGACCTTCAAAGATGGTCAGGGTTCGCTCGATGTCATGCGACTGAATTAGATAGAGCGAGTTCTCGCTCAGGCGCGCGAGCTCTTTTTTGTCAGCCATAAGAACCTTGAGCAGACGATCAGCGAACATGTCGACATCATTGGGCTCGAATAGATAGCCGTTATCGCCATCGTGCACAAGGTGCGGAAGAGCCATGGCATCGGCCGCAACCACTGGGCGACCCGAGGCCATGGCCTCCATGGTTGCAATCGACTGGAGCTCGGCAATTGACGGCATTGCAAACAGGGTTGCCCGTTCGTAAGCCTTCGGAAGTTCTTCTTCGCTTATGTGCCCGAGAAACTTGACTTGACTGGCAATTCCGAGGTCGCGTGCCTGGGCTTCTAGCGCGTCACGCTCTCCCCCATCACCGACAATCTCAACCTGCGTGTTCAAGTTCGCCGGAAGTTTTGCTACGGCACTCAGCAAATTGTGAATGTGCTTTTCGTAATCGAGTCGCCCGAGAAACAGAATTCTCGGATTCTTGTTGCTCGTTGGAGTAGCGTTGGCAAATTTCGAGGCTTCGATGCCGCAAGAAATTGCAAGCACTCCGGTGACGCCAGCGGCGTTTTCAAGCAAATCTGCCGCCCGACGGGTTGGAGTTGTGATGAAGTCCACCTTGCGAAGAACGCGTCCGGCATCGCGCCAGGCAAGTTTCATGGCGGTCTTCTCGAACCACTTTGGAATGATCACCGAGTACTTAATGAGGTTCTCGGGCATGATGTGGTTTGTTGCAATAAGGCGAATGTCTCGTTGCTTTGCGCTCTTGATGAGATATCTACCCATGATTAGGTGAGACTGAATGTGCACTGCGTCGGGGTTCACCAGGCGAAGAATCTCGTCGGTCTTCTTCTTCAGGGTGAATGGCCAAACGAACCTGAGGGTCTTGTGCTGCAAAACACGATAGCTCTTGATTCTGTGAACCGTCATTTTGGAACCGTCGTGAGTCTCAACAAAGGTGCCGTGCTCAGAACTGTAAGCCGGGGCAACTATGTGAACCTCGTGCCCATGGCGAACCAGACCGGCCGCTAGACGCTCAGCAAAGCGAGCCGCTCCATTGATGTCTGGCGGAAACGTGTCAGATGCAATGACGAGCTTGAGTGGTGATTTCGAAGTGTTAACTGCAGCCCCGCTTTAACGATGAGACCGATTTGGTCTAGGCAATTTTACCGAAACTAACGCTTTGAAGACGCCAACTCTGGGTGAACCCTGGAAAGCAGAACGACGCCGGCAACGGCAATGGCACCTGTTATGGCAAAGCCAACCGCCACCAGTGGTGTAGCGGCCTTAGCTTCACCGAGAATCGCAATCGCCACGCTGACCGCCACCAATGGGTCTATTACTGTGAGCCCGGCAATCACGAGATCTGGAGGGCCAGAAGCGTAGGCGTTTTGCACAAACCAGCCGCCCAGAAAGACAGCGGCTACCAGCGCAATGAGGCAAAGAATCGTTAACCAATCGAACTGCGACTGGTAAAGGCGCTGAATGACCACCTTGGCGAGAGTCGCCACGAAACCATAGAGCACTCCTGCACCAATTATGTAGGTGAGGGGTTTTGCTGATCTTCCAGAAGTGAAAAACAGTGCGGCAAAGACTGCCAGCAAGACAAGAAGAATTACTAGCACCGCGGTCACGTCAGTGTCTGTTAGCACGTTTGCGTCTGCAACCCCCGATGCAGTTGTTACGAAAGCGGCGATGCCGAAGGTGCAAAGCAAAATGGCAACCGTGGTTCCGCGATTCAGTTTTGTTTTGGTTACCTTGGCGTTTAGCAAAGAGGTAATCACAAGGGCTAGAGCGCCAATAGGTTGAACAACGATGAGCGGCGCGAGCGTTAGTGCCCCGAGCTGAAGAATCATTCCGAGACCCATCAACCCAAGGCCTGAGATCCACTGCGGTCGAACGATAAGTTTTCTCAGCTGCCGCAAGCCGAGACCACCGCGACCATCTTTCGTTTTTGGTTTAGTCTTTCCGTTAGACACCGCGTTGTTTTGAAACTGTGCGCCAAACGCTAGGGCAACTGCTGCAAGAACAGCGAGAAGAATTGCCAGATAGCGCAACTCATCTGCCGGACCAATAAAATCTTGCATATCTCCCTAGACCTTCAGACTCAAGGCTACCTTCGAGATGCCGCGCCAGTCGCTAGGTGAATCCTGTAAATTTGGCTAATGGCCATTCGACCCATCTGCATAACAGGTAACCCGGTTCTTCACACCAGAGCCGCTGAGGTTACCCAGTTCGATGCCGAGCTAGAGCAACTAGTTGAAGACATGTTTGAAACCATGGATGCCGCTCCCGGCGTTGGCCTAGCCGCCCCGCAAATCGGCGTCGCCAAGCGGGTTTTCACCTACAACTACACAGAAGACGACGGAACACATAAGCGTGGTGTGGTTGTAAATCCCGTGCTCGAAATTGGGCCGGTTAGCGAAGATCTGCCAGACGAAGACGAAGAGAGTGAAGGATGTCTGAGTTTCCCGGGTTACCGGTTCGGGCTGAAACGAGCCGAGACTGCGGTTCTCACTGGCGTCGATCTAGAACAGAACCCGATCAGGCTTGAAGCCGAAGGCTGGTTCGCACGAATCTTTCAGCACGAATACGACCACCTAAATGGCATTCTCTATGTTGATCGACTTATCGACGAATACAAACCGGAGGTTGAGGCAATTGTCGAGGCCGAAGAATGGGGCCAAGACGGCATCACCTGGATGCCTGGCGTAGACGACCTAGAGGCCTAGAAGCCAACAGCTTGCAAGAGTGCGGCTACCGCCGCGGCCACCACAACAACAACCAAAAATGGCGCGCGAAACTTGAGTAGCAGGGCGGCCACTAGAACAGCGATCAAACGCCCATCAAAGACGATTACCGAAGACGAAGTGAAAGTCTGGGTCGCAAGCAAAGCCGATAGCAGAGCAACGGTTAGCAGGCTGGCAATTCGCGCAACTGTCGGCTTCTCTAGTGTTCTCTCTGGCACGAGATAGCCGAAAAATTTCCAAGAGTAGACCGCAAGCGATGCAAGCAAGATGGCGAGGGTGAGGGTCACCTAACATCACCCGCTGAAGATTTTGGCTTGAACCAGTTGAAGCCACCAACAAGCACAGCCGTTAGAGCGGCGACCAGAATCGGAAGACCGGGGCTGAGCACCGGAGACAGTAAAACCGCAACAACTGCCGCGGCAGCAGCCACGACAACGGGCTGCAAAGCCTTGAGCCGAGGCCAGAGCAGACCGAGAAAGGCAGCGGCAGCCGCAGCATCTAATCCAAATGCGCTCGGATCACCAATTGAAGATCCGAGCAGAGAACCAACCAATGTCAGAAGATTCCAGAACAAGAAGACAAAGATTCCGGTTAGCCAGAAACCCTTGCGAGTGTCTGCGAGGTTCGATTGCGCAGTCGCGACTCCGGTGGTTTCGTCGATGTTCAACTGAGCCGCCAAAGGCGTGCGCCAACCGAGAGCGCCTAACAGCGGTTTCATTTGCAGAGCATAGAAACCGTTGCGAATGCCGAGAAGCCAGGCAGAAGCGATTGCCGCCGGCAAAGACGCTAGACCTCCCGTTGCGACGACACCGATAAATGCAAACTGAGAACCACCGCTGAACATCAGCAGGCTGAGCAACTGCGCTTGCCAGATTTCTAGACCGGCGGCCACAGCAAGAGCGCCGAATGAGATTCCATAAAGGCCCGTGGCAATGCCAACGCCGAGAGACATCGTCTCAACTTGCGATCTAGCCAACTTTTCTCGAATCTCTGACAACCAAATACAACTGCTCAATAGTGGCACAACCGAATGTTCGCATCGTGCTTTCTAGCAACTCCCGAACTCTGGTCTTAGACAAGCCAAGTTGAGCCGCAACCTGGTCAAGCTCGATGGCCGAGGCAAGAGCATCGATGATTTCGCGCTGCTCAGCATCGAGACGAGAGAGATTCAAAAGATAGTCAACACTGGCCACGGGCTCGTAGGGATTCGCATCGAGAAAGTCGGAGAATGGCTTGAGTTTTACATCGGCCATACTGCGTCGCGATTTGCGAATAGCGTCAAGCAACTCTGCAGCCGGCGAGTCTTGTGTTACCAGTTCGGTTGCTCCCGCACGAATGCTCGCCATAAGTAAGTCGAAAGTGAAATAGCTGCCCGTGATGATCACAGCTGGGATGCTTTGCTCCTGCGAGCTAATTCGAGCCACCAGCTCTTTGGCAAGAGAGACACCATCCATGCCTTGAAGACGATGGTCAATAACAATTGCATCGACGAGAAGGTCTGGCAAAGTTTCTAGGGCCCTTAACGCCTGCGATTCCTCGTAGACCACCTGCATATCTTCTTGACTGTCAAGCAGTAACCTGCGACCACTGCGAATAGCCGCATCTCCGTCGATTAGAGCGATTCTGAAACTACTCAACGGTCAATTCTTTAAGTTTGGGAAAGATAGCCGAAATCGTGAAGCCAACGCCCGGAACCCGAGTTGCTTCAACGGAACCCCGGTAAAGAGCAGCCCTTTCGCTCATCGCTGTAATTCCAGCACCGCGAATGGTTTCGGTTAGCGCTTTTCGGTCTTCTTCAACCGTGTATGCAAGCTCCTGCAAACTGAGGGCGCGATTGGAAATCTCAGTGCCGTTATCTTTCACAAGAAGCTGCATGCCATCTTCTGTCCAAGAGAAGTCGACCGTGACATCTGTGCCCGCTGGTGCGTGCTTTCTAACGTTTTCAAGTGCATCGAATGCGATTCTGTAAATCGCTAGTTCGGCCCCCTCGCTCAGTTGAAAACGCGGACCCTCGTGACGAAGATTCATGTTGAAACCGAGCTCTCGATAGGCAATAACCAAAACTTCGAGGTCATCAAGCTTTGGCGGCGCAGCGGTGACCTGCTTCAATTTGTTTAGCATGTCAAAGAGTCTGCGCAATTCAGAGTGCGCCGACCTTGCCGAATCGGTTGCTTGCTGCAGAATTCTCGATGCTGCACTAGCGTCTGCCTGAACGGCATAGACACCGCCCTCGGCGATGCTGATGGTTGCCGAGACTCGTTGGATTACTAACTCACTAATGTCGCGAGCAATCTCGAAGCGTTGATTTTGCTCGGCAATCTCTAGCGCAAGACGCGCTTGAGTTCGCTGCGCGACAGCTCGGTCAAAGCTAGTGCCGACGTATCTTGATCTTGTGGCCAGTAGTCTTCCGACCAACCAGGCGAGTGAGGTAAGTGCGCTCGTCATTAGAAGAGAAATTGTGAAAAGTGCGATTCGAGCCGATTCGCTCAGAGAAAAGACCCCAAAATCACTCAGCAAATGCGGAGAAACAAAGACGGTGTTTATGGTGAGCACTAAGCCAAGTGCGAGAGTTGTAAAAAGTGCCACGTTTCGCTGAAGCCTGGTTGCGAACATCGAAACGAGCGCCAAGAAAATCAAAACAATCAGCAGGCTCACACCCGGCTTGGTGTCGAGCGCTATCGCCGCGATCGCAGCTGCCGCAACCAGTGCGGTCGCAACCCATGGGAGTAAGACAGAGAACAGAACAGCGAGAGACAGAGCAAAGCAAACCCAAACAGTCGATTCGCCCGAAATGAAAAGGTCTAAACCGCCCACGAGAAGCAACGAAAAAACCGCGATGAGTGCACTCGACCGCCATTTTTGTTTGCTTATCCAACTAATCAAGAGCGCCTCCTGAACCTGTCATGGGGCCAAGCCATAATGGCTCCCCGGCTTGGACTCGAACCAAGAACCTATCGGTTAACAGCCGATTGC
>CAZSRJ010000012.1:8833-11749 GCA_964609235.1 uncultured Rhodoluna sp. | reverse complement strand
CTAGAGATGACTGAAATGAGGTCGAAAGCAAAAACTGAACGAACTTCTCGGCACCCGCTTTGTTTTTTGCCTTGTTGAGCACTCCGGCAAACTCGGTCTGGCGGTAGCAACTGTCTAGCAGTGCCTCAGTTTGACTGCGGCCGTCTTCGCGAACCTCAGCGGCAGGTGATGACGAGTAGCTCAGAACAATCGGGTAGTCACCCTTGCCGCTAGATCCGCTGAAGTCTGTGAAGTAAGCATCTTCCCATCCGGCGGTTACTTTCACGTTGTTGTCTTTGAGTTGTTGCCAGTATTGCTTGTAGCCGTCTTCACCAAAAACAGCAACGGTTGCAGCGAGAAAAGATAGACCGCTAGAAGAAGTGTTTGGATTCTGCACAACTGTCAAACCATCGAACTGCGGCTCAACTAACTCGGCAATGTTTGCCGGAGCTGCCTGCTCGCGCTTTGAGAACCAGAGTCGGTCGTAGTTCATGCACACATCACCATAGTTGATTGCGGTTAGTTCGCCATCGATCAGCTTGTTGTCAACGGCCACACCCGCAAAGGTGTTGTCGATTCCATAGACTGCATCGGCAATTGGCTTGTCTTTGGTTAGCACCAACTTGTTGGTCATTGCCCCGGCATCACCACCACGGATGATTGTCACGGTGGTTCCGGTCTGCTCTTTGAATTCGTTTAGCAGCGCATCCGAGATAACAGCGCTGTCGTGAACTACAACCGTTAGCTCATTCGACTCTGTTGTTGTCGCCGCGCAAGCTGACAAAGAAGCGGTAGCGAAAATTGAAATTACAAAAATTGAAACTAGCTTGAATAACTTTTGCACTGACGTGCCCTTTCTGTTGAACGGGCACGGGTTAGAGGTCTTCCTGCGTTGGCATTACCCAAATCAGGTTTGACGGTCGAAGACTAATTAGTCTTCCTCTCAGATCGGTTGCACCGAACTCCCGTGTTACTCAATGCTAAACGAAATGCCCCGCAAGTGGGAAAGTGACTGGGTCGGTCTTAGTGACCGGAAGCCGCGGCGGCTGCTTCTTGGGCTGCAGAAGTTTCGCGCAGAGGCGGAGCTTTTATGAAGAACGAGAGCACGAAGGCGATGGCCACGGCTACTGAACCCCAAACGAACACCTGCACGGCCGATTCGGCGAACCCGACCTCGAAGGGCCTGGCCAGCCTTGGGTCGATGGTGTTTAAGAACGATGAGTCGGTCTTGAGTTGATCGCCAAGGGCCGAACCCCCACCCTCGGCCAGCGACTGCAAGAAAGCGACGTTGTTAGGGTCGGCGAGAACAGCCGGGTCTTGGGCAGCCGCCGTGATGTCGGCCAAGATCTTCTTGTCTTTGAAGGCTCTGCCGATTGTGTCACCGAGGCTGTTGAACAGAATCGAGATGAAAACGGCGACACCCAGCGTGCCACCCATTTGCCTGAAGAAGGTTGCCGAAGACGTGGCAACGCCGATGTCTGAAGCCTGAACCGACTGCTGTGCCACGAGTGTGAGCGTCTGCATTAGCTGGCCCAAGCCCATGCCGATAACCAGCATGCCGATCGACATTTGCCAGAATGGCATGTCTGCGTTGTAGCTAATCATGTAGAGGTAACCCACGAGCAACATGAAGGTTCCGGTGCGCAAGAAGATCTTGTATTGACCCGTCTTTCGAGTTACCTGCCCGGCAACCATGGTTGCCAGCATCATGCCAAGAACCATAGGCAACATCATTAGACCTGACTCGGTTGGCGTTGCACCGTTCACGAGCTGCAACATCAAAGGCAGAGTGATCATGCCGCCGAACATTCCGAAACCGACAATTACACCAACGATTGTTGACATCGAGAACGAGCTTGAGCGAAATAGTGCCAGCGGAAGCAGCGCTTCTTCTTTAGCTGCGCGCTCGGCCAAGATGAATGCCAAGATTCCCAAACCACCAACCACATACATGCTGATTGAAAGCGTGCTGCCCCAGCCCCACTCATTGCCATTCTCTGCAACCAAAAGCAGCGGAACAACTGCGAGCACGATGGTTACGGCACCCCACCAGTCGATGCGCTGTGGCTTCGGAGTGTGCGGAACGTGCAAGAACGTAACGACCATGAACAATGCGACTGCACCGATTGGCAGGTTGATCAAGAAAACCCAGCGCCAACCCTCGGTGAAGAGAATCGAATCTGCGCTCGCGAACAAACCACCGACAACTGGGCCGAGAACCGAAGAGGTTCCGAACACCGCAAGAAACATTCCCTGGTAGCGAGCACGCTCGCGCGGTGGAACGATGTCGGCGAGCACGGTTAGGGCAAGAGCAAACAGACCACCTGCGCCGATTCCTTGAACAGCCCTGAACATTGCCAACTGAAACATGTCTGCCGCAAAGCCGCAGAGCAGCGAACCAAACAGAAAGATTGAGATGGCAACAATGAACAACTTGCGGCGGCCAAAAATGTCGCCGAGCTTGCCATAGATAGGTGTGGCCACCGTTGAGGTGATCAGATAGGAAGTAGTTACCCAGGCCTGAAGCTCAAGGCCCTTTAGGTCATCAGCGATCGTGCGCATCGCGGTTCCGACAACGCTCTGGTCGAGAGCCGACAAGAACATGCCAGACATCAATCCAATGAGAACCAGCAGAATGTCACGGTGGCTCATCTGACCTGATTTTGCTGCAGCTATAGCTGCTTCTCTTCGTGCTGCACGCGCCACGACGGGCCTCGATTCTTGAAACATAAGGTGCTCGGCAAGCCTTGATTAGGCTTGAACCGTGTCTCAGCCTAAACCCAATGAGCCTGACCCGTCAGACGAAGGCCCAAATGACTACCTCAAGTGGGTTATTGCGGCCCTGGTTGTGTTGGCCGTTCTAGGCACATTCTTTACTTCTACGGCCTTTGCCCAAACCCCGTCGCCCACCCCAACGGTCGCGGCAACGCCGACGCC
>CAZSRJ010000012.1:0-8733 GCA_964609235.1 uncultured Rhodoluna sp. | reverse complement strand
TGGCCGTGCCTGCTGCCGATGCCTATAGAAAACTCAGAACTGCGGTGGCGCAATCGGGCAACGGCACACTGTGTTTGAACAGTGGTTACCGAAGTTACAAGACTCAGGCCAACACATACGCCAACGCATTGCGGCTCTATGGCAAGAAAACCGCAGACGCGCTCGCGGCGCTTCCAGGTCACAGCGAACACCAAACCGGTTTGGCAGCCGATGTTTCAACAACGGCGCTCTCATGCCGCATCGGCAGTTTCGGTTCATCGAAGGCATCTGCCTGGGTTGCCAAGAACGCGCACACTTTTGGTTTCATAGTTCGATATCCAAAAAACATGCAGTCAATCACGGGTTATCAATATGAACCCTGGCACTTGCGCTTCGTTGGTGTTGAGCTCGCAACGCAAATGAATCGAAACAAAGTTTTGACGCTCGAGCAGTTTTGGAATTTGCCACCGGCACCGAATTACAAGAATTAGTTGTTCAAAACTCCGTCAACAAGTTCTTTGGCCGCGCTTTGAACTTCGCGCAGGTGAGACTCACCCTTGAACGATTCACCATAAATCTTGTAGACATTTTCTGTTCCCGAAGGCCGTGCGGCAAACCACGCGTTTTCGGTTACTACTTTTAGCCCACCGAGTGCGGCACCGTTGCCTGGGGCGTGAGTGAGAATCTGCCTGATTGGTTCGCCGGCAAGTTCACTCGCCTTTACGTCATCGGCCGAAATCTTGCCGAGCTTTGCTTTCTGTTCGAGAGTCGCGGCTGCGTCGATGCGCTCGTAGGCCGGTGCACCAAACTCTGCGGTCAACTCGGCATAGCGCTGGCTAGGGGTTTTGCCCGTGACCGCCGTGATTTCGCTTGCCAGCAGGGCGAGAATCAGGCCATCCTTGTCTGTCGACCAGGCCTTGCCGTTCTTGCGCAAGAAGCTTGCCCCCGCCGACTCTTCACCACCGAAGCCAATTGAGCCGTCGATAAGCCCCGGCACAAACCACTTGAAGCCCACCGGAACCTCAACCAGCTTGCGACCGAGAGCCGCGACAACGTGGTCGATCATGCTCGAAGAAACCATGGTTTTTCCCACGGCAGCGCTCGCAGCCCAGCCCGAACGGTTTGCATATAGGTAGTCAATGCAAACCGCTAAGAAGTGGTTTGGGTTCATTAGGCCGGCGTCACTCGTGACGATTCCGTGGCGATCTGCATCTGCATCATTGCCGGTTGAGATTGTGAAGCGTTTGCGGTCTGCGATTAGCGAGGCCATCGCGTGCGGCGAAGAGCAGTCCATGCGAATTTTTTCATCCCAGTCGAGAGACATGAAAGCAAACTGAAAATCGACCGCTGGGTTAACCACTGTGAGATTCAGTTTGTATCGTTCGCCGATTGCACCCCAGTAGTCGACCGATGCGCCGCCCATTGCATCGGCACCAATCGACACCTGCGAATCACTTATGGCTTGCAGGTCTACAACTTGGTCGAGCTGAGAAATGTAGTTTTCGCGAAAGTCAAACTTCTGTGCGTTTGGTTTTGCTCTGCGCACATCTCGCAATCCGCCGAGAATGATTTCGTTAGCTTGCGCGGCAATCCAGTTTGTTGCATCGCTATCTGCCGGACCACCGTGCGGCGGGTTGTATTTGAAACCGCCGTCTGCCGGGGGATTGTGCGATGGGGTGATTACCAAACCATCAGCCAAGTTTGCTGAGCCTTCGCTCATGCCGAGATTGTGGTTGATGATCGCAACCGACACCGCCGGTGTTGGAGTGTAGCCGTCGGCCGAATCGATTAGCGCAACCACATCGTTGCCAGCCAAAACTTCAAGAGCGGTTTCTTGCGCAGGCCCCGACAGAGCGTGTGTGTCTTTGCCAACGTAGATCGGGCCGTGAATGTTTTCGCGCTTGCGATACTCGACAATCGCCTGTGTTATCGCTGCAATGTGTTGCTCGTTGAACGAACCGTTTAGTGAGCTGCCGCGGTGACCACTTGTTCCAAAGGCGACTTTTTGCTCAGCGCTTGACGCATCCGGCTTGATTTCAAAGTAGGCGGCAAGCAGTTTGTCGATGTCGACCAAATCACTGGGATGCGCCTTTTGCCCGGCTCGCTCTGTCATGAATCAAGTTTGACCATTAACCTTTATCTATGCCTAAGAAAACGAGTAACGGTTCTGTCAAGAAGAAGGCCTATGCCTACCTCGGACCCGTTGGCACATTCACCGAACTAGCGCTCGCCCAGGTTGCAGAGGCTAAGGGTCAGGTCTGGATGCCCGTCTCGCACGTGCAAGAGGCCATCGATTTGGTGATTAGCAAGCAGGCGTTTCGGGCCATAGTTCCGGTTGAAAACTCAATCGAAGGCGGTGTTTCGGCGACCCTAGATGCCCTAGCTGCCACCGAGAACATTCGCATCTATGGCGAGTATCTGGTGAACGTGAAGTTCGACCTGGTTGCTCGCCCGGGCACCAAACTCTCCGATGTGCGCACGGTTGCCACCCATCCGGTTGCCTACGCGCAAACGCGAAAGTGGCTCACCGAAAACCTGCCGAAGCACCACCACCTTCCGGCAACGTCAACTGCTGCCGCAGCGGCTGAGTTGCTTGCAAGCGACATCGCTCAGGCAGCAGTTGCCGCCTCGACCATTACCGATCACTACAAACTCAAGGTTCTCGCAAAGAATATTGGTGAAAACAAGAACGCTCAGACCAGATTTATTCAGATCGGTTTAGCCGGTGCACTTGCCGAGCGAACAGGTCGCGACAAGACCAGTGTGATTGTTGAATTGCCGACCGACCGTCCGGGTGCTCTTCTTGAAATGCTAGAGCAGTTTGCAGCTCGCGGAGTTAACCTCTCGCGAATCGAGTCACGACCAATCGGCGATCGTCTCGGTCGCTATCGATTTAACATCGACGTGCAGGGTCACATCGACGAAGATGCCGTAGCCGAGGCGCTTAAGGGTCTGCACCGCTTTAGCCCAAAGGTTAGCTTCTTGGGTTCTTACGCTCGCGCCGACAAAGAGAAGTCGGTTCACGAAGGCAACAACTCGAACACAGAGTTTGCGCTAGCCGACGATTGGCTAAAGAAACTTAAGAGCGCACGCTAACCGCGCGCGGCACAGATTCAAACTCAACCTCTTTGATGCGCCCAACCGCGTCGCCATCAATTTGCAGTTCAACTAAATCTTCTGGTCGCACACGTATTTTCTTTGACGTGAGATTTTCTAGCGTTTTCACATTTGCGGTTGCATCGAGAAGTTTTCGCCCGGCGCGAGTTGTTCGCACCACGTTGTTGCCAACCGTCACGCGTGTCCAGAAATCGATCCAGTCCCAGATTCTTCGTGGGCCAATAACCGCAACATCGAGCAGGCCGTCATCGAGTGAAGCATCTGGCATCATCGAGAGTTTGCCTGGCAACCACCCCACGTTTCCGATGAGCAGGGTTAGCACTCGCACGGTTCTGCTCTCTCGGCCATCTACCTGAATCGAAAGCTTTTGATAGCGAAGCGGAAGTTGCTTGAAACCCGACTCGGCATAGGCAATCCATCCGAGTTTGCGCTTTCTCACCGGGTCTGTGTTGAGCATGATCTTTGCGTCGAGGCCCATGCCCGCCATTACGGCAAACATCATCTCGAGTCGGGTGTCATCTTCAAGGATGATGCGCGCCAAGCCCATGTCTAGCCAGTGTGCATTGCCAAGCAGCGCGCGCTGCACTTGAGTGCGCAGGTCTTCTAGGGGAATGCCGAGGTTGCGGGCGAGAACATTGCCGGTGCCAACCGGAACTATGCCAACGCTGACCTTTGCACCCGAAAGAGCGACGGCCTCAAGAACTGATCGCACCGTTCCGTCTCCGCCGGCTACAACTATATGCGTGGCCTTCTGAGCGATAGCTCGAAGTGCTTGCTGAGCGCCGGTTTCACTGGCTTCGGTTTTTAGCCAGAGGCTCGGTTCCCAGAAGCTGTCGGTGGTCACCGACTCAACGGCCGAACGCAGCTTTCGCAGGTCTACTCGCCCCGGGTAGTAGATGATTGCAGCGCGCTTGTTTTTGTTTGGCACGATACCAGCCTAATCAAGTGAATAATGTTCTATTTAGGGAACATTAGCCAATGTTCGGTCAACCCTATGTGCCAATCTTGTAGTTGAAAGAAGGCGACGTGGCGGCGACTCAAAAGTTATTGGTGGTTGAAGACAACCAGTTCATGCGCGCACTCATTACCGAGCTTCTCGAAACCGAGGGCTTCGAAGTGCAGGCCGTTGAAACCGCAGCGGCGGCAGTTAAGGCGGCCGCATCTTTCGACCCAGACGCAGCCATTCTCGACGTCGAACTCGGCACGGGCCCTAACGGTTTTGATCTCGCTCGCATCTTGCGCGAGGGCAACGAAGAGCTCGGCCTCGTGTTTCTAACCAACATTCCCGAGCCTAAGACCATCGGCGTCGACAATCGTTCGATTCCCAAGGATGCCGCCTACCTAGTCAAAGAGTCGGTCGGCAACATCGAGCTTTTGCTTCGCGCTATCAAGGCGAGCCTTCGCGGTCGGGTAGGAGCAGACCTGCGTCAAGACCGTGAGGTTCACTCGCTCTCGAACCTTTCGCGCTCACAACTCGATCTTCTGCACATGGCAGCACTCGGACTTTCAAACACCGAGATTGCCCAGCGTCGTGGCACAACCGTTCGCGCGGTTGAGAACCTCTTCAAGCGAGCAATCGAATCGGCCGGCATCGAGGTTGGCCCGGGTGAACACGGCCGCGTCTTGGCCGTGCGCAAGTACATCGAAACCGTGGTTCTGCCAAAGTCTTAAGCCAAACGGGCTGCCGCGGGGCCAAAAGGTAGGCTTTACCTGTGATTGACCCAAATCTTCTTCGCGAGAACCCAGACGCCATCAAGGCTTCGCAGCGCGCTCGCGGCAACGACGAATCGATTGTCGATGACGCCGTCAATGCCGACGCCACCTGGCGCAAGAAGTTGCAAGAGTTTGAAACCCTTCGGGCAGAGCAAAACGCTGCCGCCAAACTCGTGGGCTCAGCTTCGAAAGAAGACCGCCCGACACTAATTGCCGCGGGTCAAGTGCTTGCAGATAAGGTCAAGGCGGCACAAGAAATTGCAAATGCAGCTGAAGCGCGTCTGAACGAGCTGATGTGGAAGATCGAGAACGTCGTAATCACCGAGGTTCCGGCAGGTGGCGAAGAAAACTTCAAGGTCATCAAAGAAGTTGGCAGTCACGCAAAGTTTGACTTCGAACCTAGAGACCACGTTGCACTCGGCGAGCTTCTCGACGTAATCGACATCGAGCGCGGAGTAAAGGTTTCAGGCTCACGCTTCTACTTCTTGAAGGGATGGGGTGCTCGTCTAGAACTTGCACTCATGAACCTTGCGCTAGATCTCGCAACCAAGCACGACTTCATCGCGCTGATTACTCCAACCCTGGTTCGCCCAGAGGTAATGGCAGGCACCGGATTCTTGGGCGAACACTCAGACGAGATTTACTATCTGCCAGCAGACGACCTCTATCTAACCGGCACAAGCGAGGTCGCGCTCGCGGGTTATCACCGCGATGAGATCATCGACCTCAGCAACGGGCCACTGCGTTACGCCGGTTGGTCAACCTGCTACCGCCGCGAGGCTGGTTCGGCAGGTCGCGATACCCGCGGCATTTTGCGCGTGCACCAATTCAACAAACTCGAAATGTTTAGCTACGTAAAGCCAGAAGACGCCGAGCAAGAGCACCTCAAGTTGCTTGCGCTCGAAGAAGAGATGCTGCAGGCGTGCGAACTTTCATACCGAGTTATCGACACCGCTGCCGGAGACCTCGGCTCGAGCGCAGCCCGCAAGTATGACTCTGAGGCTTGGATTCCGAGCCAGAACCAGCACCGCGAACTCACCTCTAGCTCAAACTGCACAACCTTTCAGGCTCGCCGCCTAAACGTTCGCTACCGCACCGAAGATGGCAAGACAGCAACCGCTGCAACGCTAAACGGAACACTCGCCACTACTCGCTGGCTAGTTGCAATTCTTGAAACGCACCAGCAGGCCGACGGTTCGGTTCGAATTCCAGCAGCGCTTCGCCCATACCTCGGCGGCGCAGAGGTCATCGCCCCCAAATGACAATCGCAACCGGTGATCAGCGTTGGCTGATTGCACTCGACATCGATGGAACCCTGGTGCACGACGACGGTTTCTTGTCGCCGCGAGTTGTCGAACAGGTTGCACGAGTGCGTGCGCTCGGTCACGAAGTCATTGTTGCAACCGGGCGCAGTGCGTCGAACGCCATCCCAGTAATTAAAGATGTCGGCATACATCACGGATACGCCGTGTGCTCAAACGGTGCCGTTACCATCAAGCTCGACGCAGAGCACGAGCGTGGTTTTACTCCGCACGAGGTGATTACGTTTCATCCGGGTGAGGTTCTTAAAAAACTAATTGAGAAACTTCCGAACGCGCACTTCGCAGTTGAAAACGCCGATGGCACTTACAAGTTCCACCGTCCGTTTCCGTCATACGCTCTCGGTTCACACAATCGCGAAACTCCGTTAGAGGAACTCATGAACGAACCGGTCTCGCGAGTGGTTGTTCTATCGCCAGATCACGATGCAGAAGAATTTGTTGGCGTCATTGCAGAAATCGGATTGCACTCGGTTAGCTATGCAATCGGCTACACCGCTTGGCTCGACATTTCACCTCAGGGAATCAGCAAGGCATCGGCGCTCGAAATGCGTCGCCAAGAGCTCGGCATTCTGCCGTCTCAGGTGATCACCGTTGGCGACGGTCGCAACGATATCGACATGTTTGCCTGGGCCATTGCCGGCGGCGGGCTCGCCTTCGCCATGGGTCAAGGCCCCGAAGAAGTTCACGCCGCCGCCTCAGCCGTGGTTGCCCCCGTTGAAGAAGACGGGGTCGCCGAAGTGCTCGCCGGATTCGAGGGCATTTTGTTTTCTCGCTCGGTCAGTTAGAATTGAGGCACGGAAGCGTGCCGGAGCGGCCGAACGGAACAGTCTTGAAAACTGTCGTAGTTAATAGCTACCGTGGGTTCAAATCCCACCGCTTCCTCGGAGAGCCCAGAATGGCGAATCGAATAGATTCGACAGTCTGCTCGAGACCGCCAGAACACTTGAGTCTGGCGGTTTTCTCTTTGGGAACCTACCTGTGAACTTCCTTTGCTCCTAGCCACCGCAGGTGCCTTCGGCTTAAACTTGTAGTTCACCCCGACCCGAGAGACCCTCGATGCCCCTGTTCAAGAAGCGCCAACCGCGAGCCCTGGCTCGTCACGGCCGCCTCAAAGTTCAGTCGCGCGCATCGGCCTTCGGCGGCATCCTGTTTAAGGGTCTGGCACTCGCGGTTGGTGCATCATTGGCGCTCACGGGTGTCGCAGTGTTTGAGCTCAGCAACACTTTCAAGGCCCGCGGTCTTGAGTTGCCAAACGCACAACCGATTACGGCCAAAGATCTGAGCGGCCCGATCAACATTCTTCTCGTCGGAAGCGACACCCGAAAAGGGCAGGGCAAGGGCTACGGAACCGAGAGCTCGGTGCTTGCCGACGTGATGATTCTTTTGCACGTTAGCGAAGACAGAAAGAACGCAACAGCACTTAGCTTTCCTCGCGACCTGATGGTGCCTTGGCCGGCTTGCCCGAGCACAACCGGCGGCCCCGGATTCCTGCCCCAGTCGCTTGGCCAGCTCAATGCGACCATTGCAAATGGTGGCCCCGGATGCACACTTCTCACGATCGAGAAGTTAACAGGACTAAAGATTCCTTATCTCGCCATGATCGAGTTCAACGGTGTAATTGAAATGTCAAACGCGATTGGTGGCGTTGATGTTTGTGTTGCTCAAGAAATCAATGACCCCTACACGCAGACATATTTGAAGCCGGGCGAATACACATTGCAAGGAAAAGCTGCGCTTCAGTTCTTGCGCACGCGTCACGGAGTTGGTGACGGTTCTGACCTTTCGCGAATTTCTAACCAACAGGTATTTCTGACTTCGCTTGTGCGCAAGGTAAAGAGTGCCGGTGTTTTAACTAACCCAGTTCAGCTTTACTCACTTGCCAACGCCGCTGCGCGCAACATGCAGCTTTCAGAGTCGCTAACCGATTTGGGAACCATGGTTTCAATCGCATCATCGTTGCAGAACGTTGATCTTGAAAACATCGTTTTCTTGCAGGTGCCTGTTCGTGGTGGTTTGCCGGCACCATACTCTGGCCGCGTGATGCCCGTGTATGAGCAGGCCAACATCCTGTTTCAAAAGCTAGTGAATGATGAGCCAATCGTTCTCGGCAGCAATACCGGGCAGGGTGCCGTGCTTGCAACGCCTAGCCCAACGCCAACGAGCTCGATCAAACCCACACCGGGTACAGCGAGCCCGAGCCCGACTGCAACCGAGAGTCTTGACTGGGCAACCGGAACCAACGCGGCTACAAAGACCTGTTCAAACTAGGGGGCTTGGCGAGCCAGCGTCTGGTCGGCTAAACTATCGAGGTTGTACTCAGGAGTCGTCGCATAGCCCGGTCGAGTGCGCCTCACTGCTAATGAGGTAAGGATCTAAAGTCCTTCGGAGGTTCAAATCCTCTCGACTCCGCGAGGTTTGCATGTCATTGGCAGGCTGACCCCAAGCACCTCTCCAACCAGAGGTAAATGCGCTTGTTCGAAACCTACGGTTTCGGCAAGGCACCCGTGAAGTGTGATTTTCTAGCAAGCTAGAATCAAACTTCACTCGGCGCTTGTAGCTCAACGGATAGAGCATCTGACTACGGATCAGAAGGTTGGGGGTT
>CAZSRJ010000011.1:5862-11774 GCA_964609235.1 uncultured Rhodoluna sp. | reverse complement strand
ATTGCGGCTCCGAACCTAGGGCCGCGCGGGTCGATCTGGGTGTGTGATTTGCTCATTAGATATTGAAGTGTCCTATCTCATCTTTTATGGTTTGTTCTTTTGCGGTGCCACCGATTCGCGAAGTTACGCGGCCAGAGGCATCCAAGACCAGGGTGGTCGGGGTTTGTAAAATGTTGAACTTCTTTGCCAAATCGAGCCTGTTGGTGATGTCAACCTCGATGTGCAAAATTCCCTCGCTGTGCTGCTCGAGATCTTTGTAGACCCGGGCCGTTTGCATGCACTGCGAACAAAACTCGCTCGAAAACTGCAAGAAAGTGATGCGCTCTCCAAACGCGGTCACCGGCTGGCCGTTCTTGGTGGCGGCTAGTTCAGCCAAGTCGATCTTTTGCCCGCCCGAAACCTTCTTCGAGCGACCGGTGCGAGAACGCCAGACCAGCCCGGCAGCCAGGGCAGCCAAAACCACTGCTGCAACCAGGATGATTCGAATCTCGAGATCGACGTTCACTCTTCAATTCTCTCGCACGGCGGTGGTCTGCCAGGGCTCGTTGCAAATTATTACTCTGGCTCGCCGCTAGGCTATAAGGCGTGTCAGAGATCAAATTTAGAAGCGATGTAACCGTTGAACTAGTGCGCTCGAGCGCTTCAGACAGCGATGTGCTGTTTGCCGCCCGCGTTTCGACCCAGGGCGAGCAGACCCTTGAGGCCGCGGCCGCCCGCGTCGACGCCAGCGAAGACGAAAAGCGCAGCAAAGGGCTAATCAACTACCTCATGCGCGACCGTCACGGTTCGCCTTTCGAGCACAACTCGATGACTTTCTATGTGCAGGCACCGATTTTTGTTTTCAGAGAGTTTCAGCGTCACCGCATCGCCAGCTACAACGAAGAGTCGGGCCGTTACAAGCAGCTCGACCCGGTTTTTTATGTTCCCGGCCCTGATCGCAACCTGATTCAGATCGGCAAGACCGGAAGCTACGACTTCATCCCCGGCACTGCCGAGCAGACCGCGCTTGTCGAGCAGGAATCTCGCACCGCCTCGATTCAGGCATATGAGGCCTACCAGCGAATGCTAGAGGCCGGAGTGGCACGTGAGGTTGCTCGAATCGTGCTGCCGCTAAACATCTACTCGAGCATGTATGTCACCATGAACTCTCGCGCCCTGATGAACTTCTTGAGCCTTCGCACCAAGCGCGAGGGAACCCACTTTCCGTCATTCCCTCAGCGCGAGATCGAAATGTGCGCAGAGAAGATGGAAGACTTCTGGGCTGAGCTCATGCCATATACCTACGCGGCATTTAACGAGAATGGTCGCGTAGCGCCTTAGTCGCTACCCTTTAGTCATGGCGCAGAACAAAAACATCTTCGGTCAGGTGCTAGTTGCACTGGTCACCCCGATGAACTCCGAGGGTGAAGTCGACTGGTCTGCCACCGAAAAGCACATTGACTATGTAATTTCAAACGGCGCCGACGGCGTCGTTGTCACCGGCACAACCGGAGAGACCAGCACTCTTACCGACGCCGAGAAACTAAAGCTTGTCGAAGTTGGCAAGTCGGTTTCTGCCGGTCGCGCAAAAATTATCACCGGCGGTGGTTCAAATGAGACCGCTCACGCAATGCAGCTCTACAAGGCGAGCGAAAAAGCCGGTGCTGACGGCGTCATGATCGTGACTCCCTACTACAACAAACCAACGCAGGCCGGTGTGCTTACCCACTTCAGGCTCATCGCAGACTCAACCGATCTTCCGGTGATTCTCTATGACATTCCCGGTCGCACCGGAATTCCAATCGCTTACGAAACTATTCTGCGCGCAGCGAAGCACCCAAACATCGTTGCCATCAAAGACGCCAAGGGAGACCTCGCGCAAGCATCCCGCGTAATGAACGAAACCGAACTGCTCTATTTCTCAGGCGACGACAGCAACGTTTTACCGCACCTCGCAATTGGTGCAACCGGACTCATTGGCGTCACCGCAAACATCTCGCCAGCCGCCTACCGTGAGATGCTTGACGCGACAAATCGCAACGACTTTCACGCTGCTCAAAAAGTTCACAACTCGCTCGAGCCTCTTGTTCGAGCGGCTATGAACCACGTTCCTGGAACCGTGGCTTCTAAATACATCTTGCACGGCTTGGGCCTCATAAACAGCCCACGCGTTCGACTACCGCTCGTTGGCCCTGAAGAGTCAGAGGCTGCACGCATCGAGCAAGACATCGACAAGGTTGGCCCAATCACAGGCCTCAGTTTTGAGAACTTCCGCCCAGACCGCAATGCTGCTGCTGGTGGCGCGCTACCGAAAGTAGCCGGCACCACACGCTAAAGCGCGTCGAAAACACTAGGAGATTGAACCGATGGTTCTAACCCTTCCTGCTCCAGCCCCGCTAAGAAAAGACGTTCTTCGCATAGTTCCGCTCGGCGGAATCGGCGAGATCGGCCGCAACATGACCGTCTTTGAAATCAACGGCAAACTGCTTATCGTCGACTGCGGCGTGCTCTTTCCAGAAGAGACTCAACCGGGCATCGACGTAATTCTGCCCGACTTCGGTTACATCCGTGATCGCATGGATGACGTGCTCGCGATCGTTCTGACCCACGGACACGAAGACCACATTGGTGGCGTGCCATACCTACTCAGGCTGCGCGAAGACATTCCGATTATCGGTTCGGCACTGACGCTTGCCTTTGTCGAGGCCAAGCTCAAGGAGCATCGCATAACGCCAAACGTCATGGTTACCGCCGAGGGGCAGCAAAAAAAGTACGGCGACTTTAATCTCGAATTCATCGCGGTGAACCACTCGATTCCCGATGCGCTAGTGGTGGTCATCCAGACGGTTGCCGGCACCGTTTTGCACACCGGTGACTTCAAGATGGATCAGCTTCCGCTCGATGGTCGCCTAACCGACCTTCGCGCTTTCGCTCGAGTTGGCGAGGAGGGTCTCGATCTGTTTATGAGCGACTCGACCAACGCCGACATCCCAGGTTTTACACCGCTCGAAAAAGACATCGGGCCGGTTATCGAAAACGTGATAGCTCGTTCGAAGCGCAGAGTGATTGTGGCTTCTTTCTCAAGCCACGTGCACCGAGTGCAGCAGGTTATCGATGCGGCAATTGCAAATAACCGCAAGGTCGCATTGGTCGGTAGAAGCATGGTTCGCAACATGCAGATCGCGCAGCAGATGGGTTATTTGAATGTTCCCGAGGGTGTTCTTATCGACTCGAAGCACGCGACGGATATTCCCGACAACCAACTGGTTTATATGTCGACCGGTTCGCAGGGAGAGCCGATGGCCGTTTTGGCTCGCATGGCTAATCTCGAACACGATATTGAAATCGGCGAAGGCGACACCGTCATTTTGGCGAGCTCACTGATTCCCGGTAACGAGAATGCGGTTTATCGAGTCATCGACGGTTTGACAAAGCTCGGAGCAAACGTTGTTCACAAGGGCAATGCCAAGGTGCACGTATCTGGTCACGCAGCCGCGGGTGAGCTTCTCTACTGCTACAACATCCTTAAGCCCAAGAACGTCATGCCCGTGCACGGCGAGTATCGGCACCTGATTGCCAACGGCAAGCTGGCCGAGCAGACCGGAATTCCCCACGAACGAGTGCTAATTACCGAGGACGGCTGGGTGGTCGATCTTGCCGACGGCATCGCCGAGGTGGTTGGCGCGGTTGAGTGCGGGCTGCTCTTCGTCGACGGCAAGACTGTTGGCAAAATAACCGAGGAAGACCTAAAGGATCGCCGCACTCTTGCAGAGGAGGGGTTCATCTCAATCTTCTGCACAATCGATGCGGCAACCGGTCGCATCAAGGTTGGCCCAGAGATCCGCGCCAGGGCATTCGCCGAAGAAGACCACGTGTTTGACGATGTCAAACCACAGATTTCGCTCGCGCTTGCCCAGGCTGCCGCCGAAGGCATCCGTGATAGCTACGCCATGCAGCAGGTGATTCGTCGAACCATCGGCACGTGGGTGAACAAGGCTCACAGGCGTCGACCAATGATTATTCCGGTGGTTATTGTCGACTAGCCGCTCGGCGCATGGTCGGGCCCTGTTCGACTAGCGGGCCTGCCTCCCGCAGTTTGTCTAGGGTCGCTGTTAAAGTTTGAGGCATGGCCGCACGCAAACCCGCCCCGAAGATTTCGACTCGCCCGAGCGCGAGCCGCACCCGTCGGCCGGCAAGCGGTGGCAACCCGCAGAACCTAGCCACCAGAATTTACATGGTCTTGGCACATGCCGTCGGCGCGGCCGCTAGAGCGCTGAGCCCAGACCAGATTGCCAAAGAAGACCGAAGAGATGGCATTCCATTCTTTATGTTCTTGCTAGGCATAGCCGGAGCCGTCTTCAGCTGGTTTTTGATCAACGAAGGCTGGGCGCTGGGGCTGCATGTGGTCACCTTTGGCCTGCTGTTCGGAAAGCTTGCCCTGGCGTTGCCGGTGGTCATGGTGGTTTTTGCGATTTACCTAATGCGTCACCCTTCGACAACCAAAGACAACGGCCGAATCGGCATGGGCCTGTTTTTGCTGCTTGTTTCGATCAGCGGCTTCTTTCACCTTCTTGGCAGCCAGCCGGTTCCGAGCGATGGCGAATGGAAGCTTGCCTATAACGGTGGCCTGTTCGGTTGGCTAATCTCATGGCCATTCCTTAACACCATCACGGTATGGGGCGCGGTGCCGGTGATGGCGCTAATTGCCATCGGCTCGATACTGATCATGAGCAAGACCTCACCAACCAGAATTCCTGAACGTCTGCGCGAACTAAAGCAGTATCTCTTCGGAGAGGCTCGCCAGAAGGCCGACCAAGAAGTCGAAGAAGACGAATTGCCAGAGGCCTTCGACGGCACAAAGGTGCCATGGTGGCGTCGCGGAAAAGACTCAGAGGGTGCATTCGAAAAAGCTGTTCTCGCCGAAGGTGGCAGAAGCGAAGAGGAAACTTCTCTAGAAGAGATTTTTGGCCAGCCAGAAGAAGTTGATGTTCCGTCGGTTGACACTGCCGCACAGGCAGACGACCCGAAGACCGAACCAATCGAATTGGTTTCAGATTCCGAAGCACCCGACACGCAGGTTGAAACCAAGCCAGAACCGGTGAAACCGGTTCGACTCAGGCCCTATGTTTTGCCTTCAAACGATCTGCTAACTCCGGGCACACCGCCAAAGACGAAGACAGCCGCGAACGACTCAATCGTCGCTGCCATCGACAGCGTCTTCAAGGAGTTCGATGTTTCGGCCAAGGTCGTTGGATTCTCTCGCGGTCCTACCGTAACCCGCTACGAGGTAGAACTCGCCTCGGGCGTGAAGGTCGAGGCGGTAACCCGACTCACCAACAACATTTCCTATGCGGTTGCCAGCAACGAGGTTCGAATTCTGGCGCCGATTCCTGGCAAGTCGCTAATCGGAATCGAGATTCCAAACACCGACCGCGAGATAGTCTCACTCGGTGACGTTCTGCGATCACAGGTAGCCAAGCAGAGCTTGCACCCGCTAACCATCGGAGTCGGAAAAGACGTCGAAGGTGGCTTCGTGGTTGCCAACCTGGCCAAGATGCCGCACCTTCTAGTTGCCGGAGCAACCGGTGCCGGAAAATCTAGCTTCATCAACTCGATGATTACCTCGATTTTGATGCGGGCAAAGCCAGCCGAAGTTCGCATGATTTTGATTGACCCAAAGCGAGTCGAGCTAGCGGCCTATCAGGGTGTGCCGCACCTAATCACTCCGATTGTCACCGACGCCAAGAAGGCAGCCGAGATTCTTCAGTGGGTGGTCAGAGAAATGGATTCTCGCTACGACGACCTGGCCTCGTTTGGCTTCAAGCACATCGATGACTTCAACCGCGCAATTGTTGCCGGCGAAGTGAAGTTGCCCGAAGGCAGCGAACGAAAGCTTCAGCCATAGATCGGAAGAGCACACGTCTGAACTCCAG